>CAZNMP010000158.1:0-6941 GCA_964573875.1 uncultured Planctomycetaceae bacterium
GGAGCAAGATGCAGGTGGGCTTTCCGGTCAACGCCCGGAAAGGAGGTAATAGTTTTGGCGGCGTTGGTTATGCAATCTGCCATGGCGGCAGTAAATCCCAGTTAGAGTAGTAATGCAATTTGTTTCATTATTTCCATTTAGGAGGTGTGCGATGAAGCGTTTTTCCGTTGTGGTCATGTTTGTGTTGGGCATCGCAGTCGTTTCCGAGTTGGCACGGGCCGATTCCATATCACTTTACAAGCCCACTTCGTACTCGGGGTCTAGTTCTTCCTCCGGCTACACCGTGGACGGCTTGTTTGACGGTAGTGTAACGGCCGCCGACATCGGCACATCGAACAACGTCGAAGGCCAGTATGCATGTGATGGAAATAGCGGCGATATGAGCCCAACAGTTGCCATGGACTTTGGTTCGTCCCACACGTTCTCTACCATGGTGTATTGCCAGCGATTATCGTTTTGGTATGAAGCGGGGCAACATCTGTATACGGACTGGGTGGACAGTATCGATCTTTGGTTTGGCGACTCAGCCTTTACCGCGAGCTATCCGGCGACCATTCCGAATCGTGTGGCGGACGAGACCCTGATCATTAGTCAAGCTGATGGACTCTTTCAGTATGATTTCACCAGTTCACACACAGGGCAGTATGTTTTGGCAAGATTGAATTCGTCCGACGCTGCAGGCACTGCTAATCCTGGCGGACGCGAATTATTGTTAGGCAGTGCCATCCCCGAACCATCGTCTTTGATGCTGATATCTATTGGGATGTTTAGCCTCCTGGCCTACGCTTGGCGGAAGCGGAAATAGAATGTTGGATATTGGAAGGTGGATAGTGGATGTAGCAGACATACCTGCTATGTCGCTATCCGCCATTCCGATGGTCTTATTCCTTGCAAGGTGACATTATGCGCGTAAATCCACCATCCACCATCCCGAAATTTGCATTTACCTTGGTGGAGCTTCTGGTCGTCATCACGATCATCGGCATACTGATCTCATTGCTGCTTCCGGCAGTGCAATCGGCACGTGAGGCGGCACGCCGTCTGCAATGCGGAAACAACTTGAAGCAACTCGGCGTGGCTCTGCACGGATACCACACGACGTCGGGATGCTTTCCGCCAGCGGGAATTGCCTATGGCTGGTGCGGAAATCCACAGTACGGCGATAAAACCATTCATAACGTCAGCGGCCTGCTGATGCTCCTGCCCTACTTGGAACAGATGCCGCTGTATGACTCGTATAACCAAAAACAGTGTGCTTGCACCTTGATGGCCGGTGCACCCTCCGGCGGTGGATCTTCGACGGGTACACTGGCCGGCGATCCGGTCGCCAGCGGCAATGCACAGGTAGTCTCGACACGATTGTCCGTATTTAGTTGCCCTTCCGATAGCGGGGAACCCTATATTGATGACGGCGCTCAGTATTACAGCGTCAAGCCGGGAAGCGGTTTCAAAGGCGCCAAGACCAACTACGATTTCAGTGCGAATTATGAAGGCTGGGCAAATTGCAACTACTGGTCGCGGGGAACCGTCAGCACCCGGCGGATGTTCGGAGAGAATAGCAGTTGTCAAGTTGCCACCGTACGCGACGGCTCCTCAAACACAATCGCAATGGCCGAAACGCTTTATGATGTGTGGAACGGGATATGTCCCGCCTGGGGGTATCGGGCGTGGGTGATGGTGGGCATTGATGTCGGCGCCTTCGGCATCAACGACTGGTGGATGCAGTACAGCGGCGCGACGCCGGGACGCCTGGGAAATTGGGCCTCGATGGGCAGCATGCATCCAGGCGGCGCACACGTCATGTTGGCCGACGGCTCGATTCACTTTTTAAACGAAAACACAGATAGCGTCATTCTCGAAAAGTTGTCGGCCATGGCCGATGGAGAAGTCGTCACGATTCCTTAAGTCATGGAAAAGCCCTTTCATGCGAAATTTTGCCATACATCTTGAGTGGTTGTGTTTGGTCGTCCTGATAGTCGGATGCAGTAGAAATGATTCGAATATACCAAAGCTGGCGACCGTTGACGGTACTGTAACACTAAATGGAAAACCTCTTTCCAGCGCAACGGTTTCTTTTGTTCCCACGGGGTCTACGCGCGGCACGGGCGCCAACGGCTATACCGACAAGGCTGGAAAATATGAATTAAAGACAAGATCCGGCGACAAAGGAACACCGCCGGGCGAATATCGTATCGTCGTCACCAAGATGGTAATGCCCGACGGTTCCGACCTACCCATGGATTCCACTGTTGCTCCGATCAACTCACCGGCCAAGCAAATATTGCCCACCAAGTATAGCATGAGAGATAAAACGATTTTAAAAGCCACGGTTGGCGATCGTGCCAATATTATCGACTTTCCGCTATCATACCAGCCATAAATCACTCCACAGTGAATCGCCTCACTCCTTGATTCGGTCGTTGCCGATGTGAGGCTCTCGATATAATTATTGCGTTCCTATCATCCCTCACAAATGGGAGGTGTTTTGCATGAGGTTTCCACATTCAGTCGTAACAACGGGTAGTCTCTGGCTTAGTGTCGTGGTAGGCAGTCTGACACTGGTACCGAGATCGGCGGTTTCTGCATGGACCGTGGGCACTCCCATCGTCACCTATTGGGCCGGTCCCGGATATGATTCGAGTGTGCCGTTGACCGAAACGGCCGCGCGGCAAATGGCCGATTTCGGCATCAATCTGGTTTGGGCCAGCTCGGCTTCGGAAGTTGATTTGGCTGGACGGTTTGGTTTGCGAGCGATGTATCAAAACCGAGGGGTATTCGTGCCGGAATACCTTGACGGTGGAACACTCCAACAGCACATTGACCGAGCGGTTGGGGAACTACGCACAAAGCCGGCTATGTATGCGTATTTTCTGGCCGATGAATTCTCACCTAAACGTTTTGCTCCATTGCGATCGCTTAAGGACTATCTGGACAAGCTTGACCCAGATCACGTCGCGTACATGGACATCTTTCCAACGTATGGAGCACCGATCGAGGGACTCGACTATGCAACGTATCTCAATCGTTACGTCGATACAGTGAAGCCTGCCTTGTTGTCGTATAATCACTACCAATTCAGAATCGGCGCCGACTGGTCCGGCTATCTTCACAATCTGGCGATCATTCGCGAAAAAGCAAAATCGAAGTCAATTCCTTTTATGAACATCGTTCAGGCCTCGGCCTGGGTCGACTCGCGGTTGCCGACTGCCGCCGAGGAGCGATATCTTGTCTACACAACTCTCGCTTATGGCGCCCAAGGCATTTCCTATTATGTTTGGTGCTGGCCGCCATGTCCCGACATCGTCGGTGGCATTGTCAATGCAAACGGCGCTCCGACGCCGATCTACGAAACGCTTAAACAGGCGAATCGCGAGTTCGTAGCAATTGCCAAACAGTATCAACCGCTCCAATCCATCGGAGCCTATCTGAAGGGTTATCGTGCCGACAAGCTGCCACCGGGCACCGTAGCACTGCCGGCCGACTCGCCATTTGATATTCGTGAAGTCACGAATAACATGGCCTATAAGGAAGGTGAGCCGTTGCGCGGCGTTCTGTTCGGCTTCTTCAACAAGGACGGCGCGGCGTTATCCGCTGCAACGCTCGCAATAGTGGTGAATCTGGATTGCACGGCCGGAAAGACCTATACGATAACCGGCCCGAACAAGCTTTCGGTTTTTGATGCTGCCAAAGGCAAATGGATGCCGGCCGGTGCCGATCAGGTCGCGCTGAGTCTGCCTCCCGGCGGCGGTGTGCTGGTCGGACTGACGTCGTCGGTTTCCTCCCAGTAAGATGTGTCAAATGTTGATCCATCGTAATCGTGGTACGGAGAACACATCATGTCTATTTCATCGGCGATTCTCTTGCTTGTTGCCGGCGTAGTTGGCACAGTGCCGGATCAGCAGTCGCCCCCCCCTACGAATCTTGAAATGCGTCTGGCGGAGGTCCAATCGCATTTTCAGCTTGGTGCTGAGTTTTTTGTCAATCGAACGGAGACGCGGGAAAGCATCCAACGACATTTCCAGATGATGCGCGAGCATGGGCTAACGCTTGCCCGGGTGTTTTTCATCTGGGACGACATCGAACGTACACGCGACCAATGGGACTTTCATCTTTACGATTGGGTTTACGATGCGGCAGCCGCAAATGGCATCAAGATTATCGCAACCCTCTGCGCTGAAGATCCGCCGGGCTGGGTTGCACAAACACCCTTCTATCATAGTCGGACAAACCTCAACGAGCCGGAACGTCGAAAGCATGCCGCAATTTACATCGAAAAGGTAGTAGGACATTATCGAAGCCATCCTGCGCAGGGCTATTGGCTTCTGATGAACGAGCCGGGATTGCCGGAGTACTTCACACCGGCCTCGATGGCGCGATTCGGCGAGTGGCTGAAGCGAAAATACGGTTCGGTCGAGCAATTGAATAAGCGTTGGTTCCGCCCGATTCAGAGCTTCACGGAATTGCCATCCGGACCGGTGTGGGGGGACAGTGGCTGGTCGGATTACGTTGCCTACCTCGATTGGAAAGAGTTCAATATCCAGAACCTGTGCGATCAACTCGAATGGATCGGCCAGCAAGTGAAGAAAATCGATCCGATCCATCCTACGCATATCAATCCGGCAGGACTTCTGAGCAACCTAGCGCCTCTTGGTCGTGATTTTTGGAAAGAGGCGAAGACGTCTGATTTCGTTGGCGCGTCGATTCATCCGGCATGGCATTTCGAGGATTATCGTCGGGAAGATTTCGGTTTTGCATTCGGTTGCACTCTCGATGTGTTGCGAAGCATCAGCAAGACGCGGCCCTGGTGGGTAACGGAGTTGCAGGGCGGCCCCACCATTCATACGGGCAGTATTGCAATGAATCCTACGCCTTACGAATACACCCGCTGGCTATGGGACACCATCGGAGCCGGAGCCAGGGGGGCGATCTTTTGGTCTTGGCATCCGCGCACTCAAGGACGCGAGGGGGGCGAGTGGGGATTGATTGCCATGGACGGAACGCCCTCGAATCGGCTGAAAGCTGTTCGGGCACTCGCGGAAACCGTGCGACGTAACCCCGCGATTGAGTGCGCCGTACCGCAGCCCTCGAACGTTGCTATCCTTTACAATCGCGAGACGCTGCTGATCAACGATCTTGAGGGACATCGAAAAGATGCGTTGCTGTCGCTGTGGGGCTGCCATCGTGCATTGCAGGCAAGCCATATCCCGGCCGACTTTTTGGATATTGACGAACTCCGAAGCGGTGCTGCCACCCGTTATGATGTACTCTATCTGCCCCATTGCTATGCGATGGACCGGCAAGCGGCGGCCGCTGTTCGCCGTTACGTGGAACAGGGCGGAACGGTTTGGGCCGACGGACTACTCGGATGGAAAGACGAGTACGGCAATGTTGCATCGAAAGTGCCTGGTGAGTTAACCGATGTTTTCGGCTTTCAGATGCACGACATCGAGCCTGTTGAATGCCCCTTTCCTTTGTCCGAGAAAGGCGACAAAGGCGGCGAACTGTGGAGACTACGTTTAACCCTTCACGACGCGGATGTTTTGCTCCGAGCTCCCGACAAGCAGCCTATTGCCACGCGAAAACGTTTTGGCAAGGGCGAGGCTATTTATTTTGCAACAGCCTTGTCGTTGGGCTACTTCCGACGATCGGATCCGGCAGTCAGGCAATGGATTTCGGCCCCGGCACGCACTGCCAGTTCTCGGTTGCCCGTGCAAGTGAAATCAGAATCGGAGCGAATCATGTTTCGAGGCATGATTGCATCTGATAAACGTATTGCCATTCTGACCAATTGGGGCAACGACGATGAAATAACGGTTGGCTTTCAAGGAAACTATGGAAGCGTTGTTGACATTTTGACTGGAGCGGCCGTTAAGACGAAATTTGAAGACAACAACACGCTGGTCACATTACATTTGGCAAAGGATTCCGTGGCAGTTCTCTTGGCACAATAAAACGGAACAACTGCCGTGGTTTTGATTCGGAAGAAAAACTAAACGTGCGTTTTGAGGAGAGAGATTATGGTATCGAAAAAATGGATCCTTGCAGCTTGGATTTGCCTAATCCTATTCGGTTGGTTAGATAGCTACTCTGCTGCCGAAATCACACTGCCCGAGGGTAGCGCGCCGGCACCGGTCGTGGATCGGCATTTTCCCGACCGTCTGCACGAGTTTGTCTGGCGGAACTGGAACCTCGTCGAACCGGCAAAGCTGGCGAAGGTCGTCGGAGCATCGGAACAGGACATCGTGGCCATTGCCGATTCGATGGGATTGCCTCCTGTTGCCGACATTCCGAAAGAACAAAAGTCGCGCGGCTATATCACGGTCATTCGACGCAATTGGCACTTGTTGCCTTACCAACAGTTGCTGGAGCTTCTCGACATGACGCCCGAGCGTCTGGCGTTCACTCTGCGTGATGATGACGGCGTCTGGGGCAAACTCGGGTATCTCAAACCCAAATGCGAACCTCTACGCTACACTCCGCCTAATGAGGCGGCCAAACGCCGGACCACGGAGATCAAACGCATCGTCAGCGAAGTTTTCGGCGACGAAATGCGAGCGAAGGCCGCTCCGCGGTTTGAGTTCGTCCGACAACTAAGCGATCCGTTGCCTTCGTTCTCCTCGCCACGGCCCAAGAATGATCAGTTGCGTTTTATCTACTCCTATTTCTCGTTGTTTGGCGATCCGCTTTTGAATCCTAAGCTGGATCCCTATCCTGATGGATTGCTACAGCGTCTATCGTCCTTGGGGATTAACGGCGTGTGGCTGCATGTTCTCTTGCGCGACATGGCGCCGGGCGGCGATGCCTTTCCCGAGTTTGGCGCCGGCCACGAGCAGCGACTGGCCACTCTTCGATCTCTCGTGGAGCGAGCCAAGAAATGCGGCATCGGCGTATACCTTTACATGGATGAGCCGAGGGCAATGCCTCCGGACGATGCCAGATTC
>CAZNMP010000159.1:0-6938 GCA_964573875.1 uncultured Planctomycetaceae bacterium
TGGCTGGGTGAGCAGCAAGCGGCAATCGAGAAATACCCCGTTCGCCCGGCAGAGTTGGCCAAGCTAATCGGCAAGGTTCGCGAAGGCGCTTTCGAGACCAGCCGCGGCCGCGAGGTGCTTGGCGTCATGGTCGCTTCCGGAAAATCGCTCGACGAGGCCATTGCCTCGCTCGGCATCCAAGCCGTTGACGAATCGGCATTGATCGAGCTTTGCCAAAAACTGCTTGCGGCCAATCCAAAAATCGTGGCCGAAGTGAAGGAAGGCAAGCTTAAGGGCGTCGGCATGTTGATCGGACAGGCGAAAAAGGAGAATCCCAACGCCAGTCCCAACCGCGTGCGCGAGCTATGCTTGAAATTGATCGAGGAAGCTACTGCCTAGTACAGCGGATTTCTCAAAGAATAATAGTATAATAATAACGAGAGAGGATCCGCCTCTATCGCGTTGCCTGTTTCCAAACGAGTTCCCAAGTCGGCGATTGGAAATCAGGCTGTTTCAAAAACTTGGTTCCATGTTTCCTTTTTGAAGTGTCCATCATCACCCTTACCACTGATTTCGGTTCCGGCAGCCACTATGCGGCTGCGATGAAAGGGGTGATCTTGTCGTTGCATCCAACGGCTGTAATCGTTGATCTCGCCCATGACATTCCGCCGCAAGACGTCCGCCGAGCAGCCCTGTTGTTGGACGACGTAGCCGACTGGTATCCCGACGAAACGATCCATGTGGCCGTGGTTGATCCCGGCGTCGGCACGGATCGGGCGATTGTTTACGCGCGCATTGGCCGGCAACATTTTATCGCTCCCGACAACGGATTATTAAGCCGACTGGTTGCGCGTCGTCCGCCTACGAAACTCATCCGCATCAACAAGCCGGAATACTGGCTTTCCGAAGTCTCTGCCACGTTTCATGGGCGCGACATCATGGCGCCCGTGGCAGCGCGTCTGGCCGCGGGGCTCGATCCTGAACGACTCGGTTCTCCGATGATCGGGCTGATGCCGTTCGATTGGCCCGAAGCCCATCAAAAGCCTGCACGGATCGACGGAGCGGTCATCGAGATCGACACGTTCGGCAACCTGATCACCAATATCACGGTCGATATGCTGGCCGGTCGTCCGACGGATCGCCGCGCGTGCATCGTATGCAATATCTATGAAACCTGGGGCATTTACCGCGCCTACGCCGACCAGCCCGGCGGAACGTTGATTGCCCTGATCGGTTCCGGCGGCCGACTAGAATTGGCCATCGTCCGCGACAATGCCTCCCAACGGCTCGGCGTCGGTGTCGGCACACCCGTTACGTTGGCGTGGGAGTGAGACGAGAGGCCAGCGATTAGGAACCAGGGGCCATAGATTCACACCACTTCGCGAATTCCCCCCTTCCATCTGCACACCATTGCTATCCTTGCTCCTTCCCACCATAATACCTCTGTTATGCAGAAACAAGATTTTATTGCCTGGGACCGCACGCACGTTTGGCACGGCTTTACGCAAATGGCCGAGTATCGCCCATTTATCGTCGAACGGGCAGAAGGTTGCGAAATCATCGATATCGACGGCCGCCGTTACATCGACGGCGTGAGCAGTCTGTGGTGCAACATCCACGGCCATCGGCATCCGAGAATCGACGCTGCCGTGCGAGAACAACTCGACCGCGTGGCGCACTTTACGAACCTGGGCGGCTCGAATCCAACGACGATCCAACTGGCTAAACGGCTTGCCGACATCGCCCCGCAAGGTTTGAACCATGTCTTTTTTGCCGGTGATGGCGCTTCGGCCGTTGAGGCAGCCATCAAGATGGCGTTCCAATATTGGCAGCAGCGAAAAGATCCGCGGCCGGAAAAAACAAACTACTTGGCCCTGGGCAATGCCTATCATGGCGACACGCTCGGCGCCGTCAGCATCGGCGGCATCGAACAATTTCATGCGATGTTCGAGCCGCTGTTGTTCAAGCCGTTGCGCGTGCCGGCCCCCGATTGTTACCGAACCCCATCGGGCGTTGCGCATGAAGACTTGTGCCAATATCATTTGGATATCTTGGAACAGGAGCTGAAAAAGAACCATCATCGCATTGCCGCCGTTGTAATCGAGCCCTTGGTGCAGGCTGCCGTCGGGCTGTTGATGCATCCGCCGGGCTATCTTCGCGGCGTTCGCGAATTGACGAAAAAATACGACGTTTTGCTCGTGGCCGACGAAGTGGCCGTCGGATTCGGCCGCACAGGACGGATGTTCGCTTGCGAACATGAGGACGTTGCGCCCGACTTGCTTTGCCTGGGCAAGGGACTCACGGGCGGCTACTTGCCGATGTCGGCCGTGTTGGCCTCTGACGAAATTTGGAACGCCTTTTTGGGCACCTACGCCGAGAGTAAGACGTTTTTTCACGGCCACACCTACGGCGGCAATCCGCTTTGCGCCGCCGCCGCGTTGGCTTCGCTCGATGTGTTCGAGGAGGAGCAAACGCTCGAAAACATGCGTCCCAAGATCGCCAGGCTTGAAGAACATCTTGCCCGCATCGCACGGTTGCCCCACGTAGGCGACATTCGGCAGCGGGGACTCTTGGCCGGCATCGAACTGGTGCGCGATGTTGCCACCAAAGAGCCCTATCCCTGGACCGAACGCCGCGGCTATCGGGTTTGCGACTACGCCTTGAGCGAAGGCGTGTGGATTCGTCCATTGGGCAACGTGGTCGTCATTCTGCCGCCGCTTTCCATCACTTTGGAACAGCTCGACCGCATCGCCGGTGCAGTCGAACGCGGAATCGAAGCAGCAATTCAATAGCATTCCCCCCCCTAATTTCCCTCCCCGGAGAACAGAAAAATGCAAAAACATTGGCAATGGTTCGCAGTCGGACTCATGCTCAACCTTTTGTATGCTGTCCAGATTGTTCACGCGCAATCGCAGGTTCGTTGGAACGTTGTTGAAATGGGGGCTGTTGGCGACGGTGCGAAAGACAACACGGCTGTCTTCCAGAAAGCGCTGGATGCGGCCGGTCAGGCGGGCGGCGGCATCGTCGAAGTTCCCTCGGGCAGGTTCCGCATCAATGGAACGATTTCCGTGCCGAAAGGCGTGACGCTTCAGGGAACCTACCGCGTACCGCCTACACGATCGAACATGACCGATAAGCCCGACGGATCGGTTCTGCTGGCCTTCGCGGGGCGCGGCTCGGCCGAAGGGAAACCATTTATTTCCCTGGCAGGTAAGAACGCTGCTATCGCGGGCTTGATTGTCGAGTATCCCGAGTGGAAACAAACCGATGTGCCGCCGGTGCCCTATCCGCCCTGCGTGGAATCGCATGATACGGAAAACGTCGGCATCTCGGAATGTTGTCTTCTGAATCCGTACGAAGCCATCAAGTTGGTCCGCGCCCATCGGCATTTGGTGCGTAATGTGACAGGCTATCCTAGCAAGCGAGGCATCTATGTCGATGAATGCTACGATATCGGACATATCGAGAACATTCACCTCTGGCCGTTCGGCGTAACCTACAAGCCTGACGATCCCTATTGCAAATGGGTGAACACGCAAGGGGTCGCCTTTGAATTGGCACGGACCGATTGGCATTACGTCTCGAATACATTCTGCTTTGGGTACGGCGTCGGCTACAAATTCTCAGCATCGAAGGAAGGCAGCACGAACGGAAATTTCCTGGGCATCGGGGCCGATAGCTGTCGCCGGGCTGTTTTGGTCGAACAAGCCCAGATGCCTGGCCTGTTGATTACCAACGGCGAATTCGTCGGCCGCTGGAGCAGCGAGGATTCGATCTGCATCGAAATTGCCCCTGAAGCGGTCGGCAAAGTGAGTTTGGTCAATTGTTCCTTCTGGGGCCCGATTGATCGTTGCATTTGGATGCGAAGCCCCGTCGGACAACTAACGGCCAATGCCTGTCATTTCGTGGAATGGAACAACCATAATAAAGGCGCTCCGGCTATTCAGCTTGACGCAGGAAAAGCGATTGTCATGGGCTGTACGTTCGCCAAAATGGGCTGCCATGTGCAGGCGAACGAAAAAGTACAATCCGCGATTTTGACCGGCAATCAGGCAATGGGCGGCTTTGTTTCCGAGAACAAAATCGGCAAACGCTTGCAAGCGGTCGCCAACGAAGAAGAATCGGCAAAAGCAACACCTTAGCAAAGGAATCTACAAGGGGGGAGACTCACGCGGTTTCCCCCTTGTAGAGGAATTGCCGCCGTCCTACAATGCAGCATCGTTTTGGCATTTTTGTTCATTTTCCATGTTGAAGGTTACGTTCATGCCGCGTCGGTACGTTAGCGAATTGACCCATCAAGAGCCCATCAATCAAGTGTTTGTCGCAAACGACAAGCAACTGCGGTCGAACCGCAATGGCAATCTCTATTTGCAGCTAGACCTTTCCGACCGTTCCGGGTCGATTCCCGCCCGGATGTGGAACGCGGCCGAATCGCTCTACAAATCGTTCGACAACGGCGACTATGTTCAGGTCGAGGGAGCGGCCCAGCTTTATCAAGGCGCCATGCAAATCATCCTCTCCAAGCTCCGCAAAATCGATCCTTCCGAGGTCGAGGAGTCGGACTTCGTGCCTCTGCCGGCCGTCGAGGTCGATAAGTTGATGTTGCGTCTGGGTGAAATTCTGCGCAGCTTGGAGGATGTCGAACTAAAAACACTGGCCGAGTGCTTTTTGATGGATGAGGCGCTCATGGCCAAGTTCGCAATGGCGCCGGCGGGCACAAAAAACCATCATGCCTACCACGGCGGATTGCTCGAACATGTGGTCAACCTGATGGAAGTCGTGCTGCGAGTGGCCCCCTGCTATCCGCAGATCAACCGCGACTTGCTTTTGATGGGGGCCTTTCTGCACGATTTCGGCAAGGTCGAAGAACTCAGCTACGACCGCGGCCTCAGCTACAGCGACGAAGGACAACTCATCGGCCATTTGGTCATTGCTGTTGGAATGCTCGACGCAAAAGTGGCCGAAGCCGAAAAACTCTCCGGCGAACCGATTTCCCAGGAGACCGTGCTGCGGCTCAAACACATGATCGTCAGCCATCACGGTGAATATGCCTTCGGAAGCCCCAAGCTGCCCATGACGCTCGAAGCCATCGCCCTGTGCCAACTCGACAATCTCGACGCTAAAGTAAACACATTCGCCAATTTGATGAAGGAAGATCCGAACGTGGATAGTCCTTGGACGACGTACAACCCAAACCTTGAACGAAAACTGTTCAAGGGAAAATCTAATGAATCCTCTTGAAGAATCGATCTTAAAACTTGTCAGCGCCGCCGGTTATCGTCCTATTAAACCGCGGATCATCGCTCAACAACTCAATCTCTCTCGGGACGAAGCGGCCGACGTGAAAAAGGCCGTCAAACGCATGGTGCAGCGGGGACGGCTCCGCTACGGGCCCAACCATTTGGTTATGCCCGCCGATGTGAACGCCCCCGAGCCGAATGCGGCATCCGCGAAGTCCGCCGCTCCACGATCAGCCCGGAAGAAACTGACGGGCATGTTCCAACGTAACCAAAAAGGCTTTGGTTTCGTCCGGCTTACGGGAGAAGAAGCATCCGCGGATAAAGCCAACGACATTTACATTCCGGCCGACGGCACGCTCGACGCCGCGACAGGCGATCTGGTGGCGGTCGAACTGAAAAAACACCGCCACGGCGATCCCGGGCCGCGCGGCGAGATCGTCGAAATTCTCGAACGGCAAACCCATCAATTTGTCGGCACCTATTTTGAAGCTGATGGCGCGGCCTACGTTCAGGTTGACGGTTCGCTGTTCACCAAGCCGATCTATGTGGGCGATCCGGGCGCGAAAAATGCCCAGCCCGACGACAAAGTCGTGATCGAAATGATCCGTTTCCCCTCGCCCTTGCGCGACGGCGAGGGGGCCATCGCCGAAGTGCTCGGCCCGCGCGGCAAACCGGGCATCGACACCCTTTCGATCATCCGCGAGTTCAATCTGCCCGACCATTTCGCCGAGGATGCCTTGGACGAGGCCCGGCGATTGGTCGAAACATTCGACGAATCGATTGGCGACCGAACCGACTTCACCGGCAAAACGATTGTGACGATCGACCCGGTCGATGCGCGCGATTTCGACGACGCCATCTCGCTGGAAAAGCTCGAGAACGACCACTGGTTGCTCGGCGTGCATATCGCCGACGTTTCGAATTTCGTTCGCCCCAAAACCGCAATCGACCGCGAGGCTCTCGAACGGGCCACCAGCGTTTATCTGCCCGATCGTGTGCTGCCGATGTTGCCCGAGCTGATCTCGAACGGACTGGCAAGCCTTCAGCCGGGCAAAGTGCGTTATACCAAGTCAGCCCTGATCGAGTTGACGCCCGAAGGCGTGCGAGTTTCCACCGAACTGCATTCGGCCGCCATCCGCAGCAGCAAACGGCTCACCTATGAACAGGTCGATGAATTTCTGGCTGACCGCGAGGCATCGCAACGCAAACTCGGCAGTAAGGTTTGCGAACTGCTTGGGCTAATGCATACGCTGGCAATGACCATGCGAAAACGCCGTTTTGCCGCCGGCGCTCTCGAATTGACCATGCCCGAGGTCAAGGTGGAACTCGACAAACAAGGACGAGTGTCGGGGGCCCATGTGTCGGTCAACACGGAAAGCCACCAGATGATCGAGGAGTTCATGCTGGCAGCCAACGAGGCCGTAGCCGAAACGTTGCGAGATCGTTCGCTGCACTTCTTGCGCCGCGTTCACCAGGCCCCGAGTTTGCAGAAAATCCAATCGCTCGAAGAGTTTATGACCGAGCTGGGCTATCCGAACAAGGGTTTGCAAAGCCGCTTTGCATTGCAAAAATTATTGGATGACGCCGAGGGACGCCCCGAACAACACGCCGTGCATTTCGCGGTGCTGCGTTCCTTGCAGCGGGCGATTTACAGCCCTCAAGACGAAGGCCACTATGCCTTAGCCAGCCAATGCTACTGCCACTTCACCTCGCCCATTC
>CAZNMP010000160.1:0-6919 GCA_964573875.1 uncultured Planctomycetaceae bacterium
AGCCGGAAAGGTCGAGGACGACAGGAGATAATGAATCGGTGGAGAGGACCGGGAAATTTGGGATCTGGGATTTCGGATTTGCTTCACTAGCCGCTGACCACTGGCTACCGGCCACGTTCTCTGGCTGCGTGCCGTCCTCAACGCCGGCCCTTCTCCCGCCGAACAACCCCGCGGGTTGGTGCCCGGGCGAGGGGAGACTTGTAAAGGTCTCAGCCTCTTGATCCGTGTTTTCTGAACCGTCTTCGATTTTTGCCAATCCAAGGCCCGCGTGAACGTCCATGTAGCAGAGATATTCCCAACGAGCGTTTGAATCGTCGCGCAGCAACTGATCGAGCCGGGCGGCATCGGCCGCCGAAATCGAACCGTCGCACAAGTCGTCGAATAATGCGTACAAATCTTCAGGCAGCCAATGGTCGGAGGTCATGATTGTTCCTCCTTTTGGCCGGTGGCCGCATCGATGCAGCGTTTCAGTTCACGGCGGATGCGACAAATGGAATGGCGCACGGAACTGGCTGTTCGCCCCAAGGTTTGCGAAATTGCTTCCCAGGATAGCCCGCGGAAATAATGATCGGTCACCAGAGCGATATCGGCGGGCGGCAGTTTTTCCATGCAGCCGGGCAACACGGCATTGCGTTGCTCCAGAATCGGAAATCGGTCGATCGCTTCCGCCGACAAAGTAGACAAGGTCGCTTCGCTCAAACCCACGGAGGTCCGTCTTTGGGTTGTCCGAAACTTCATCACTTCGAGATAAGCGATGCCCGTCGACCAGGAGAGGAAATTTGTGCCGGTCTCGAACTGGTCGCACTTTCGCAACATCACCACGTTGACGTTTTGCAGGATATCTTCCGCGTCGGTTTGATTGGCCACGAGCGTCACGATATAGCGGTAAAGCCGAAGCTGGCTTTTCGCAAAAAGATCGAGGAACTCGTTGTTGGGCGATGCGTTCGACACGGAGGAGAACCTTACTGGAACAGTTGGCCACCCGGACGAAGGGGTAGCTGGCTTTTCAAAAGGAGTTGCCTAACTTCTTCCTTAATAGTAACCCGACGAAGAAGCGAAATGCGAATCATCGACGCGAGAAAAATGTTCGGATTATGGATGTGAAATTTGTGACATACGTCATCGGAAGGGGGTGGTTTTACATCCAACGAATGGATTCTTTAAATATCTTTGCAATGGCGAGACGCGCATGGACCGAGAAAAATCCGATTTCGTCGTTTTTTCGAGCTATGAAAAAACCATGAAATGCCGTTGAAACGACGTCGTAAGTGGTTGTTTCAGAAAGACATACGGCTTTTCGTGCTTTTTGGAAATATCTGCTATTTACGCAAAAGCCTTAAGTGGGCAGAATACCGCGTCGCTGGATAATCGATTTCCAGGAACCGAAATATCCCGTCGGTTGCGTGCGTCCCGCCGACCGAGGGCGCGAACGTCAAGGAAGACCGACACAACAGCAAGGAGTGCTGACGTGAAAAAGTCCCATCGTTGGGCCATTCTGGCCGCTATCGTCGTTTCGTTAGGCTATGTGGTTTCGTTCGCCGTGGCTCAACAGCAGGCAAGGCCGGCCGCGAGTCCCAGCATCGCTCTGCTCGATGTCAGCTACATCTTCAAGAATCATGCCCGATTCAAGGAACAGATGCAGGACATGAAGGCCGACGTGCAACGCGCCGAGGAAAAAGTAAAGGCCGAGCGCGATCGGCTCGCCAAACTGGCCGAAGGCTTGGGTGATTTCCGGAAGGGAACCCCCGATTACAAGCAAATGGAAGCCGATCTGGCCAAGGGGCAAGCCGATTTGGCCGTTCAGGTCAATTTGCAGAAGAACGAATTCCTGCAACGCGAAGCCACGATTTATCACAACGTTTATCAAGAGATTTTGCAGGCGACCGACTACTACTGCAAGCAGAACAACTTCGACATCGTGTTGCGTTTCAACGGCGACCCGGTCGACGTTCAACGCCCCGACAGCGTGTTGAACTTCATCAACAAGCCCGTCGTGTGGTATCAGAAGAGCATGGACATCACGCCGATGATTTTGGCGGATTTGAATCGGTCGGCTACGCCCCGTGCGCGGACCGACGTGAATCCGGGCCCGGCACGGACGAACAATCCGTCGCCCTTCAGCCGGTAACGGAATGCACTGGTTTGCTGCCGCTCAAGGCCAGGGATGGCCGGCGAGAGGCGGCAAGAAACGAACTTTTCAACACTG
Organism: uncultured Planctomycetaceae bacterium; assembly: GCA_964573875.1. Lineage (GTDB taxonomy): Bacteria > Planctomycetota > Planctomycetia > Pirellulales > Thermoguttaceae > CAYWGR01. The sequence continues at coordinate 2,207 of CAZNMP010000160.1, forward strand.
TCATGGATGACTGACGCAACTAGATGCACGCTACACGAAACCAGCAGACGATAGCCACGCCCGTCTCGGTCACGGGAGTGGGATACTGGAGCGGAGAAGATGTGCGGGTGGAATTTCGACCCGCGCCGGCCAATACCGGCGTGGCATTCGTGCGCGCCGATTTGCCCGATACGCCGCGGATACCCGCCAGAGTTGAAAATCGCATAGAAACGCCGCTTCGCACGGTTCTACGAGCCGGCGAGGCGAGCGTCGATATGATCGAGCATATCATGGCCGCCCTGGCAGGCTTGCAGATCGACAACTGCGAGGTTTGGGTGGATCGGCCCGAAATGCCCGGCTGCGATGGTTCGTGTCTGCCGTTCGTCGAAGCGTTGCGCTCGGCGGGAACGGTTCCCCAAGCGGCGGTTCGACGTCAACAGAAGATTACCCGAACCATTCGCATGGGCGACAATAAGAGTTGGATCGAAGCGCGGCCCTGCAACTCGGGCAAGACGATTTTGCAGTACGAGTTGGACTACGGGGCCGGCAGCCCGATCGGTCGGCAATCGCTGGAAGTGTCGATTTCGCCGCGTTATTTTCACGTCAATTTAGCCCCAAGCCGCACGTTTCTGTTGGAATCGGAAGCCGAGGCGCTGAAGGCCCAGGGTTTGGGACATCGGGCCACGTGCAAGGATCTGTTGGTGTTCGGGCGTCGCGGACCGATCGATAACCAACTTCGGTTCCCCGACGAATGCGTTCGGCATAAAGTGGCCGACATGATGGGCGATCTCGCCTTGGCGGGTTGCGATTTGATCGGCCGATTCGTCGCGTTTCGCAGCGGACACCGGCTGAATGCCGAGTTAGTGCGGGCGATCGTCGCCCAAGGACAAGTTCAAACAGAACTAAGACGTTGTGCGTAATCCATAATCCCTCTCGAGGAAAAGAGGGCGAATTCGTTCCGTGAAGGAGTCACGGCCATGGCCATTATTTTCGCCGACAATGCTTCGATCGACAGCCGCGCCGAAATCGACGATGAAGTCGAAATCGGTCCTTACTGCGTAATCGGACCCAGGGTCCGCATCGGACGCGGTACGCGGTTGGAAAACAACGTCACTCTGATGGGCAACGTTACGATTGGTTGTTACAACCATATTTATCCCAATGTGGTCATCGGCGGAGAACCGCAAGACATCAGCTATCGCGGCAGCGATACCAAAGTCATCATCGGCGACCACAATATCATCCGCGAAGGCGTGACGATCAATCGGGCGTCGGAAAAGGAGGAAGGGATCACCTCGATGGGCGATCGCAACTTCCTGATGGCCTATTGTCACGTCGCCCACGATTGCTTGCTAGGCAACAACATCATCATCGCCAACGGCTCTCTATTGGCCGGCCACGTTCATGTACACGACTATGCCTCGCTTTCAGGCGCCGTGGCTGTGCATCATTTCGCCACGATCGGAAGCTATAGCTTCATCGGCGGGTTGAGCGCCGTGCGTCACGACGTTCCCCCATACATGCTTGTCGAAGGCAATCCCGCCCGGCCGCGCTGCATCAACGCCGTGGGGCTGAAGCGAAACGATTTTTCGCCCCAGGTGATTCATGCCTTGGTCGAAGCTCACAAATTGCTATATCGTTCGAAAGTCGGTCTGGAAAACGCATGGGAAATTCTCCGTGCCAACGGCCAACTGGTTCCGCAGGTCAATCATCTGCTGAGCTTTGTGCAAGGCCAACACGAAGGCCAGCACGGCCGCGGTCGCGAACGACGAAAAGCGGCTTAGGGTTAATAGCTAGTGGATAGTGCAAAAATGAGCAAACTGCGATGTGCGGTTGTCGGCGCGGGTCGTTTGGGCGGATTTCATGCGCAAAAACTCGCGAAACGCGATGATGTTGAGTTGGTCGGCATTGTCGATCCGTTCGAGGCCAATTGCCGGCGCGTGGCCAAGGAATGCAACACGGAGCCGCACAGCGACTATGCAGCCATTCTCGATCGCATCGACGCCGCGGTGATCGCCTCGCCCACCACGCTGCACTTTTCCATTGCAAAAGATATTCTGGAAGCGGGCGTCCACGTTCTGGTGGAAAAGCCGATCTGCCCCACATGGTCCGAGGCCGAACAACTCGTCGCCCTAGCACGTCGAAAACATCTCGTGCTCCAGGTAGGCCACGTCGAACGCTTCAATCCGGCGTTTCAAGCAGCCGCCCCGCAACTTGAGAGCCCGAAATATATCGAGGCCGTTCGCGCCAACGGCTTCACCTTCCGCTCGACCGACGTAGGCGTGGTTTTGGATCTGATGATCCACGACATCGATCTCGTTCTCTCGATGGTTCGCAGCCCCGTGCGCAAGGTAGAGGCCTTGGGCGTTTCGGTACTCGGCGGCCACGAAGACATGGCCAACGCCCGGCTGGAATTTGAATGCGGCTGCGTCGCTTCGCTTTCCGCCTCGCGCGTGAGCCACGATGCGGTGCGCAAGATGCAAGTGTGGTCGGCCCGCGCTTATGCAGGCATCGACTTCGCAACGCGCACCGCCTCGATGGTTCGGCCCAGCGAAACGCTGCTGCGCCGCCAGTTCCGCGTCGACGGTATGAGCCAGGAGCAGTTGGCCTATCATCGCGAGCATTTCGAGTCGGAACATTTGCCGCGCGAGCAATTGTCGTTCGAGCCGGTCGATGCCCTTGTCTTGGAACAGGATGATTTCATCCATTCCATTTGCACGCCGCGCGAACCGCTGGTCAGCGGCGCCGCCGGACGCGATGCGTTGGCGGTGGCCGAGCAAATTATCGCGAAAATCAAGGCCCACTGTTGGGATTCGTCGCTTGACGGCCCTGTTGGCCCGCTGGGCCTGCCGCGTCGTCACATCATTCCCGCCCCTCATTTCGATCTGCCCGCCGCCGCGCCCAAGCTGCGTGAAAAGGCGGGGTAAAGCTTGCTTTTTGGCAAGAATTCTAATAGATTGATGGTTGGCGCCGACATTAAAGCGTGCCGACGTTCTTCCCCCGCCTTGATAAAACTGTCCTGCCGACCATTCCTTCCCAGGTGCATCATGCGAAGAATTCTTCTATTTGCATTGTTTTGTTTTGGCATTTCCGTGACTGCCGCCGCCGAACCGGTTGTTCTCGATACGCCGCAGATCCGTTTCAACATAGCGCCGGAGTCGGGCCGCTATGAAATTCTCGACAAGCAGTCGGGCGTCGTTTGGAAATCAAACCCCGAAGAACCGCGGTTTGGGTTTGCGGTGATTAACCTGGAGGGGAAGACGCAAGGCGTTGCCTTGGGGCAATGCGAGGCGAAACGCGAGGGCGCGGCGTTGAAGCTGGCGTTCCATGTTTTGCCGCAGAAACCGAACGCCGTGATTACAGTGACGATCGAGCCACAGGCCGATGGGCGGACGCTGAAATTCAGCTATGCGGCGGATCCGTTTTTGAAGGTCGAAGACATCCGGCTGCTGGACAAAGGTTTTTGGACCACCGATGCGGCGCACGGCTATGCGGTTGTGCCGACGCGGGAAGGATTGCTCATTCCGGCCGATAGCAAACTAGCGTTCACGCACGGTTTTGGAACGTATGAATACGAAGGCTGCCACATGGCGATGGCCGGCATGGTGCAAAACGGCGCTGCGGTGCTGTTTTCGTGGGACGATCCGTACACGGTTTTCGAGCTTAAGAGCGTGGTGAGCAATGCCGCCTGGGTGAACGGCGGTCAGGCGTTGCTGCCGTCGCTGCAACTGCGGAAAACGGCGCACACGGTTTGTGTTACTTTCTTGGGCAAGGGCGATTATGTGACTATCGCCAAGGCCTATCGGCAAGTTGCAGCCCAAAAAGGCTTGCTCGTCAAATGGGAGGAAAAGCTCAAAGGCCATCCCGATCGGGCGAAATACTTCGGTGCATCGAACGTGAAACTTTGGACCACGTTCATCCGGAAGATGAGCGAGGACAGCAAGACAATGGAGTCCAGTTCGATGAATTGGACGTTCGACGAAACGGCCCAAATCGCCGAGCATCTGAAAAATGATTTGAAACTCGACAAGGTTTTATTCATTCTCGGCGGCTGGATCCATCGCGGCTATGACAGTCAGCATCCCGATATTTTGCCCACCGCGCCTGAGTGCGGCGGCGATCCGGCCTTCAGCAACGCCTGCCGACGCATCCTTGCGCAAGGTTATTTGCTCGGCCTGCACGACAACTACCAAGACATGTATCGTGACGCGCCTTCGTGGAATGAGCGATACCTGCAAAAAACGTCCGACGGCAAGCCGGCGGCGGGCGGCGTTTGGGCCGGCGGACGCGCTTTCATGACCTGTGCAAAAATGGCCGTTGAATTGGCCAAACGTCCGCAAAATCTAACGGCCGTTAAGAAACTGTCGAACGCGAACTCTTATTTCATCGACACCACGTATGCCGTCGGGCCACAAGAGTGCTACGACAAGGAGCATCCGCTCGACCGATCGGGCGATATTCATTGGAAAGCGGTTCTCAGCGATTACGCCCGGGACGTGTTCGGCAGTTTCGGCAGCGAGTGCGGACGAGAATGGGCGATTCCCCATGCCGATTTCTTCGAGGGCCTGACCGGCGTCAGCGGTCAATACTATCACGATGTCGGTTTGCCCAAGCGGCTGGGGGCCGGTGTGGTTCCGCTTTTCGAGATGGTCTACCGCGACTGCATCGCGATGTATGGCAAATACGGCTACAATCCCTCGGAGGCCGCCGAATATGTGTTGCATCACATCCTCA
>CAZNMP010000161.1:0-6903 GCA_964573875.1 uncultured Planctomycetaceae bacterium
CAGTTGAAATCGGCCCAGGCACGCATGACGGGCGTCAGGTTGCGTTGGGCCACCGCGTCAAGCAGTTCTTTCCACTGCGATTCGCCGTAGCCGGTGCGTTCGAGGAACGCCTTTTTATGTTCAGGGCAAAAACAGCCGCCGATAATGCCGGGCCCTTGGGAAAGGCGGAAATCATCGTCTAAAAATACTCGCTTTACTCCCAGGGTTGCAATTTTTCGCAAGGCATCGGCATTTTCTTGCGTGGCGGGCGAATGAAGCGACGTGCCGGCATAGGTAGTGCCGTCGGGCCGCTGGGCCAGTTTCCAGTGGGTCGGCGGCGTGATGGGGATATTGCCTATCTTGCTGCCCAAGGCGTCGCCCGGATGGCCGAACGGCACGTTGATCACGTGCGCAGCCATGCCGGCGGCTTCCGTTTTCTTCCGCCATGTTTGGATTCTGTCGAGCGAATAGGGCCAGTGGCCATAGAGAAAGCCAGTTATCCAAAGATCCGTGACGCCGGCATCGCGGACGATTGTCAGCAGTTCGGGATCCGCGTCCAGGGCCTCTTCGGAAATGGAGAGGTGAAACGAACGCACCTTGGCCGATGTAGGATTGTCAGCCGCGAAGCCACAACGGTTGAGCAGTTTTGCTCCGATCACCGCGCCGCCCGCGGCCGCCAGTAGTTCTCGTCGGGATAGGATCATCGGGATCACCTCAATTGTTATGGATGGCATTGTAAATCGCTTCTCCCCAGAATTGTCCAAAGACTTTTGCCCCGTGCTCGTTAGGATGCACGTAATACGGTACGTTTTCTCGCGATTCCTTGAAGCAGAGGGACAGATGATTCTTCTGGAAACAGTCCCATCCCTTGACATCTCCGAGATGAACTCGCCCTGGATAACTCTTGGCCATCTCTTGAACGAGCGAATCAATTTCCGGAAGATACAGGGCAAAATTCTCCGGATAGGTTCCGGGAGCTTTTGTATATCCCGTGGGATGGTGAATCATGACCAGGGCCGTTGGGAAATGCTCGCATAACGCTTGGGCAAGCGTTTTGATATCCTGTTTGAAGCGATCGGGCGAATGAATGACGGTGTCGTTTTGCCCCGCCGAATCGTTTGCACCCAACATGACGGAAAACAGCAACACGCCGGGCTCTTTCTGGAATTGATTGCCTGCCTGTTTTACCTCATCCCAAGCGATGTTCGTCCGGTTCGGTAAAAACTGGTCTGTTCGATAGCCGGGTTTGCCGCAATTCTTGAACCGTACGCTATTGATACCGGGTTGGTCTTTCAGCCAAGCCGCGGCGTAGACCGGCGGCGCATCCCGTTCCGGAGACTTCAGTAGATATCCGGACGTGATGCTATCTCCAACAAACACGATGTTCAAGCTGTGCCGTTCCTCGCCCGATACTTCCACGGCCATGCCGAGGAGTGCAATCGAGATAACGGCAAATGCGTTGACAACCTTCATTTGGCATCTTTTGCAGGATTATACTTGGCCACAATACACAGGTGCCCCGACGGTTTAGATAAAGTGACAGTTTCGCCGTTGACCTCAACGTTCGCTCCGTTGACCGTCACGCTTTGCGGTTGCTGTCGGCTGGGATGCCGCAAAGCAACGCGTAATTGCTCGACGGTTCGTCCGGCGGGCGGATCGATATCCACGGTGATTGTATCCTGGGTCGATACGGTATGCACGACCATCTTACCGAACAGGGTCGGCGCGTTTTCGACCGTTAGGGATTGATCCGGTGCAAACCAGCGGCGAGGACACCCGCGCAGCAGCCAAACGATGCCCTGGGCTTCGTCCTGCTCGTCGATCACCATGCGGCGCATCATGTCGAGAACGCGGCCATTGCCGGAGGCGTTAGGTTGGAACGGCGCGAAATTCGAGTCGTTCACATTCACGCGCTCGACCGTTTGATGCAGATCGGGCGACATGCCGTAAACCAGATTCGTGTAGAACACCAGCAGGGCCTTTTCGGTTTCGCCGCGGGCGAGAAAGAATCGGAAGTAATACATCTCAGCTTGATTGCAGTAGTAGAAAGGCGAATTGACATCCACCTTGGATTGGTCTTCGATGCCGGCAAAATGCTCGACCAATCCACCCAGGGTGCCCCACTTTCTCTGAATCATTGTCAACATGGAACTCCAATACCGGGCGTCTTTCACGGGATGGAGGATGCCGACGTCAAACAATGCGAGAGGGCCATCGGCTACCCAAACTCCGCCGCGCTCGCCATCGCGATAGTAGACCGTATTGGGAACAAAAAGCAGGCCCGTCTCGGGATCGGTGAATTCGGCCCGATGCATGGCATCCAGGATGCACTGACGATACTCGTCGGCCTCGCGCGTAAGACGGTCGGCCTCGGGTAGCCCAGCCTCGCGAAAAGCGACGGCCATGTCGGCCATGCCTTTGTACGTGTAGCCATCGGAAAAACAATAGTGATAGCGATAGCCCGGCCAATCATGCACACGTCCCTTGGGCAACAGGCCGTAGTGCGCCGGTTTCTTGCCATCGGCCGCCAGCGTGCGGGTTGTCTCGCGGTTCTTTTGGATCCAATCCCAGGCGGCCAAGATGCACGGCTGGTTCGCCTTGAGCCATTCCGCATCGCGCGCATAGCGATAGTGCATGGCCATCGAGGATAACGCACTGCCGGTAGTACACATCCAGCCGATGGGTTCACCGATGATGCAGCCTCGCTTAAACTTCACCTCGCCTTCCGAGGCAACATCCTTGCCATGCTTGCCGACGCCGGTTTGATGTTCGACGTAATACTGCAAACAGGACGCCATCTCTTTATGATATCCCAGCGAATCCAACGGAATCGAGACGCGGGCGAATTCCCACGGCCAGATCGCTTCGGGCCATAAAAACAGATGGTTGGGCCGAATCCAATTCGTATCAGGATCCTTGCGCATGTTGATCGACAGCAATAAGTGCTTGTAGATGTCGTTCAACGCGGGTTCAGGCGTGACAAACTTCATGCCCGAGGCAAGCGGACGATCCCATTGTGCTTCGGCGCGTGCCAAGGCTTGTTCAAACTGGACTGCCGCCAAACGGTCTCGCTCGGACGCGGGCCAAAGCGCGGAACTGCCGGCCACGACAAAGTCGATCGTGCGGGTTTCCTTCGGCTGAAGTTGCAGCTCGAAGCGAAGCCCGTTGTTCAGGCTAACGGACTTGCCGGAGGGGCCTTGCACGGCCTCGAAACTCGGTGCCAGCGCAACAGGCATGGGGGCGTTGCAACGATAGGCGAGCAATATCCGGCCATCGACCGCCAGAAAGCCCGGCGTTGCTTCAACTTTTAGCTCCTTGTGCTGCCAACGCGATACGGGGGCAAGAAACGGGCCGTAGCCGGTTCCTGCATTTTGGCTTTCATCAGCCCGCCCTGTCAGAAGCGTCAGACTGGTTGCCGCCGGCGCAGCGGCACTGTTGGTTACGGAAACGCGCATCACTACGTCTTGCTTTTCCTTGCCGGTCACAACCGCGTCGTTCTCGGGAAGGACGCCGAACGTGACTCGCTCAAAAACAAGATCGCCAAGCTTCCAGCGGCTCTCGACAATCGGCTGATAGCCCTTATGCAGTTGGTGAACCGCCTCGGTCAGATCCGGCAAGCGTGCAGGCGTGCCCAAGGCAAAGCCAACCACATACGCATCCTTCGCACTGCCCAAGGTGACGGACAATTCAGGATGCAGGGCGACGGGATCCGGATGGTATTGCGACTCGATGGGCATGCGCTGCGTCAGGGGACGGCATAGTCCAATCAAATCCTCGGCCCGGACCTCGACATGATTCTTGGCCACGCCGTCGAGCGATAAATCGCCCTCTTGAAGGCGTTTTTTCAGCACCTCCGCCGCAGGATCCGCCAGGGCCGACTGCGTATCGAACGAAAGACCTACGGCTAAACCAACAATAAAAGAAAGGATTGCGGATGTTTTCATATTGTTTCCATTCCTTAGTTTTGCTGGAATTGGCCGCCCTATTTCCATCCGGCTTGAAAGACGCCGAACCAGCGACGGCTGTTCGATTCACTGCCGAGGGCTTTCAACCGCAAGGGCTTGCCCGGCGTCAGTTGGGCCGAAGGCAACGTCAACGCAAATGTGCCGAACTCTTCCGTCGCCTTATCGCGCACGTATTTGAGGCGGATGGTTTTGTCGGCGTTTTGCCATTCGGCATCCTGTTGGGTGATCGCGGGAATGTCTAAAACTTTCTGCTCATTCACAAATAGGGAGAAACTGCCTTCCGGCTCGGCGAAGTAGCCCATGCCGCCGCCCCAGACAAGCGTATATTCCGGTTTCGACCGAACGTCAGTGGGCATCGGTTGTGTTTCCCAAACCAACGCATTCTTACCTTGCATGGCCCGGGCTACGTCGATTTGATTGGCGCCCAATGGGAGATTGTCGCGTCCGCTGTCACCGGCCGCAATGGTTTTGCTCCAACCGCTGGGCAATTCGAAGGTCAACTTCACGGTACCTTGAGGATGGAAGGCGTCGGAGCGCACGTAGCGGAGCATTCCATCGAGCAAACACGTGCCTTCAGGCGTGCCGGAAAGAAGATCCAGACCGAAGGTCATCAGGACTTGGCCTTTGTCGATCTTGGCTTCGCCGGCATAGAGGAAGAACTGCTCACGTCCTTCGCCGACGATCATCATTTCGTCGGGACGCAAGCCGGCTAACGGCAGCGGCAAGCCTTCCTTCATAATGCGGAAGGCCAGCGGCGACAGATAGCCCTCGTGCGGCAAATCGCCCAGGGCCGCATGTTTGGCAAAGGCCGTGCCCACCTGATTTTCCATCCACCACCAACCGAGCGAAACGTTGGGCTTGCCCGATGCACCATTGATGAGGATGACTCGCTTGCCGGCGGCCAATGCCGGAGCGACATCGGACGATCCGATCTGGGAAATCAACAGATTCGCCTTTACGGCGTCGGGCGCGTTCGAGGCGACGAGCCCGGTATAGAGTTTTTCAAGCGTCGGTAACAAGGCCGGCGAGACCGCAACGCCCGAAGCATCCTGTTTGGCGCGTTTCGGGAAGAGCCAGAAATCCCAGGAGTTTTTCACGTCACGGCCGGCCACGTCGGCTTCGAGCACCGCATGAACGGGCTTCGTGAGATTGGGGATGGTGATGGGCAATTCGGCAAGCAGGCGCGTGCTGCCCAAGGCAACATCACCGCCGTCGGCTTGGCCTTGGGCGAGAATTTCCTTCTCGGCGCGAAGCGTCCAACGAAGTTGGGACTTTACGAGCGGCGCATCGCCGTAATGCGTGATCCAGAAAGACGCTTTCACGGTATCGCCCGAGATGGCGATAGGAACATCCGGATTGGTTTTCAACAGCAGCGCGGTCGGCCCATTGAACTGGCGGAAATAGGCCGGCGTCGTGCCGTTGCTCTTCGGTTCCCAAAACGGATTGAACAATCCCTGGGCGCTATAGGTCTTCGCCTGTTCGATGATTACATCCACGATGGTCCAGAAGTCATAACCGTCGCATGCGGGATCGAGCCGCGCGGCCTCGATGCCGCGTTTCTGATAGCATCGCTGCAAAGCATGCGCGGCGTCCTGAATGGCGTCGCCCCAGCGACGGTCCAAACCGGCCGCCGTTAGAAGTTTATCACGGGCTGCCATCGTGACGGGCGGCAGCATCACGCCGGAAAAACGGGGTTCCAGACGTGCATCCTGCTTGACGCTCAGGTTTAGATATTCGTGGGCGACAAACGGCGCATCGCACTTGAAGCTGCCCGGTTCCCAAACATTGATAGGCCCGCCGCGAAAATCTGAATTCTCGGCCGTGTTGCATGCGCCGTCTTGATGGATCATCAAGCGGTCGGGATCGAGCCGCTTGGCTAACTTATATATTTCCTTGTCCAACGGCGAGCCGAGCAACCCTTCGTTACCGGTGCAATAGGTCGTGAATGAAACGTAACGGCGATAGTGCTTGTAGAGCTCGGTCAGGTCGCGCATCGGATCGAATGTGAACGCCTCGGTGGGATAGTCGCCATAGTAAGGCAACTCGGGCTGAACCATGATGCCGGCCTCGTCGGCGGCTTCGTAATACTCCGGCCATTCGCAATGCGTGTGGCATCGCGTGTAGTTGAAGCCCGCCGCACGAGCAATCTTGAGATGTTTCAGGTGTTCTTCCTTCGAGGCGGGCGAAACCAATGTGAGCGGATAGACGGAATCGTCGCCGAAACCTCGTGCGAAGAACGGCTTGTTGTTCAGGAAGAAACGGTCGCCGCGAACTTCGATCTTCCGCACGCCGAACCGCTCCGTCCAGCCGTGAACCGGCGTATCGCCGTCGCACAGAGTAATCTCGGCCACATAGAGGTTGGGTGATTCCGGAGACCAGGGGCGGAACGGCCCGAGCGGCACACGGCAGACGACTTCGGCGGTTTGGTTTTGCGGTAAAAAGTTTACTACTTGGCTTCCCGAACCGGCCGTTTGACCGTCAACCGTTTTCACAACAACGCGGACATTTGGATTCTTGAGCAAGGCAGCCGCCGTGGCATAGGCAACTGTGGCATGGACTTCGGCAGTCTGATGGTCGAAATCGCAGCGCACCCAAGCGTCGTCGATCCGCGTGTCGGGCGTGGCCTCTAGTTCGACATCGCGGTAAAGACCGCCGAAACGGTGCGTTGCGACGAATTGCCCCTTGCGGCTTGGCAACACGTTGTTGACCGCCGCGACCACGACGGCCTTTTTCCCGGCTTGCACGAGATCGGTGATGTCGTATTTATAGGTGCCGCAATAGCTATCGACCCAAGCGACGGTTTTGCCGTTGACCCAGAACCAACCTTGCGACCGGACGCCGCCGACCTTGAGCCAGACTCGCTTGCCTTGCCAATTGGCCGGGATGTCGATGGTTTCGCGATACCAGGCTTCGCCTTGGTAGATGTTGCGAAGCGGCTTTGCGCCGTGATCCCATTTGC
>CAZNMP010000162.1:0-6897 GCA_964573875.1 uncultured Planctomycetaceae bacterium
CAGTTACCACGACGGCAAGACGCCGGAACCGGGCCAAGAAGACACGACGGGCCGCAATTTCATCGAACAATGGAACCATGCTCTGAAAATCGATCCGGCCGTGGTGTTCGTCACCGGTTGGAACGAGTGGTTCGCTTTGCGTTTACCGGCGGCCTTTCCGATGTATAAGGCTGGCCCAGTAGGTTTCTGCGACACATTTTCGCAGGAAGGCAGCCGCGACATCGAGCCGATGAAAGGCGGGCACGGCGACAATTATTATTACCAGTTGATTTCCTACGTCCGGCGGTATAAAGGCGCAAGGCCGCTCCCGGCGGTCGAATCGCGTCCTATTGCGATCGACGGCCAGTTCGATGATTGGAAAAACGCGCAGCCCGAATACCGCGATACGATCGGCGACCCGGTCCACCGCGATCATCCCGGCTGGGGCAAACAACTGCACTATGCCAACCAGACCGGACGAAACGACATCGTCGCCTCAAAGGTCAGCTATGATGATCGGAACGTCTATTTTTATATTCATACGCGCGAAAAGCTCACTCCTTCGACCAATCCGAACTGGATGCTGCTGTTCCTCGATGTGGACAACAACCCTCAGACCGGCTGGCTAGGCTACGATGTGGTCATCAATCGCAAGGTTGCCGGGCCCGAGGAAACCTCGCTGCAGCGCAACATCGGCGGCAAGTACGAATGGGGCCCGCCCGTGTCGATCCGCTATCGCACGGCAGGCAACGACCTGGAATTGGCCATCCCCCGCGCGCTACTGGGAATCCAATCTCTCCCGGCCATCCTTGATTTCAAATGGGCCGACAATATCCAGCAAACCGGCGATTGGGCCGATTTCACCATCAACGGCGACGCCGCACCGAATGATCGGTTCAACTATCGGAGTAAGCTCGGTAGTTCCAAGTTTTAGTGATTGGTCATTCTGTGTAGAGTGAAGAATCCAAAAAAGTCGGCATAATCTTATACTGCACCCGTACTCCTGCCTTGGATTGCCATGCCTTTGTCATTCGGTTAGAATGAAGTGGGTTTTACGGTCCCCCTCCGTGGTTTTGGCGTCCAGAACTACCTGGCCTCCCACGCATCGTTCCTGCCACGACTATCACACCCAACAAGGAGTCCCGCCATGTTGACTTTCCGCCTGCATGCTCGTTGCTGTGCCCTGTTCCTTGGTTTGTCCATGGCATTGTCATCCGGCGAACTCCGGGCGGTGACGTTGCATGTCGCCCCCAACGGCAACGACGCATGGTCGGGCAAGTTGGAGCAGCCGAACAAGGAAAATAACGACGGACCCGTGGCCACGTTGGCTGGGGCTCGCAATGCCGTGCGGCGACTGAAGGCCCAAGGGCCTTTGAACGAAGCCGTGCAAGTGAAAGTGGCCGGGGGCGAATATCCCTTGGCCGAGGCCGTTGTTTTCGAGCCGCAAGACCGTGGAACCGCCGCGGCGCCGATCGTCTATCAAGCGGCTGACGGCGCGAAACCCGTTTTCAGCGGCGGGCGAAAAATCACGGGGTTCACCGCGGCCGAGGGCGGCGCATGGAAAGTGCATCTGCCCGAGGTGCAAGCCGGTAAGTGGTATTTCGAGGATCTCTATATCAATGGTCGCCGTGCCACTCGGGCGCGAACGCCCAACGAGTTCTACTATTACACGCGCAGCGCGGTCAAGGAAACGCCGAACCGGGCGTTTGTAGCCGATCCGAAAGATATCGCATCGCTGGCGGCCACGCCGAAAGATCGTTTGAAGGATGCGATTGTGGTTGCCTTTTTCTCCTGGGAGAACGCCGTGAAACGCGTAGCGTCGGTTGACCCGCAATCGGGCACGGTCGCGTTGACGGCCGATGCCACGTGGGCATTCAACCAATGGGGCCCGAACCAACGCTATCACATCGAGAACGTAAAAGCGGCTCTCGACGCGCCCGGCGAATGGTTCTTGGACCGCGGCGGCGACTTGTTCTACATTCCCTTGCCGGGCGAAGACATGACGAAAGCCCACGTCGTCGCGCCTGTGATTCAGGGACTGATCCGCATGGTCGGCGATCCGCAAGGCGGCCGCTTTGTCGAGCATCTTCGCTTCCAGGGACTCAGTTTTCAGCATGAGCAGTATCCGTTGCCGGCCAACGGCCACGGCGACGCCCAAGCATCGGTCACGGTGCCTTCGGCCATTTTGGCCGACGGAGCGCGGCACGTGGCGTTCGAGGGCTGCGAGATTGCGCACGTCGGAGGACACGCCCTGCAATTTCGCCGTGGTTGCGATGATTGCCGCGTGGAACGGTGCTTGATCCAAGACATGGCCGGCGGCGGCATCTATATCGGACAAGGTTGGGAAAACAACAATCCCACCGGGGCCGACGTTACCGGCCATTGCACGATCGACAACAACATTATCCGATCCGGCGGAAATCTTTACCGCGGCTCGATCGGCGTGTGGATCGGCCATAGCGCTTACAATCGCGTGACGCACAACGACATTGCCGATTTCCGCTATACTGGTATCTCGGTCGGCTGGATTTGGGGCTATGCCGCGAGCGCCGCCCATCACAACATGATCGAGTTCAACCACATTCACCACATCGGCTGGGGCGTGTTGAGCGACATGGGCGGCGTTTATACGCTTGGCCCTTCACCCGGCACGACCGTGAGCAACAACCGCATTCACGATGTTTACTCCTACGATCTCTACGGGCGCGGCGGTTGGGGACTTTATAACGATGAAGGCAGTTCCGGCATCGTGATGGAAAACAACTTGGTCTACAACACGAAAACCGGCGGTTATCACCAGCACTACGGCCGCGAAAACATCGTAAGAAACAACATTTTCGCCAACAGCATGGACGGTCAATTGCAACGGTCGCGCGTCGAACCGCATTTGTCCTTTACGTTCAGCAACAACATCGTCTACTGGAACGGCGGACGGCTTTTCACCGGATCGTGGAAGGACGCCAACGTGAAGCTGGAAAACAATCTCTACTTCGACGCCTCGGGCGCTCCGGTGAAATTCGAGGATCTTGATTTCGCGGCCTGGCAGAAATTAGGCAAAGACGCGGGGGCTATCACCGCCGATCCGAAATTTGCCGACCCGACGCATTTTGATTTCCATCTCGCGGCCGACTCACCCGCCACGAAGATCGGCTTCAAGCCGTTCGATTTTACGAAAGCCGGCGTTTACGGCGACGAGCGTTGGGCGAAGGAAGCAGCTTCGGTCGTCTATCCGGCCGTGCGGTTTGCACCACTGAAACCCTAACACCATAGTTCCATTTCATTGCCGGAAACGGCATCGAACGGCCGTCGAACCGGCAAAGCGCAAGGTATCGCCACCCGCTTATTCATCCCGGGCCACGACCGGCAGTTCGATGAAGAGGCGGGTGCCTTTGCCTAATTTGCTGCGAATGCGGCATTTCCCGCCTAAAAGCCTGACCCGTTGCCGGATGCCTTCGAGCCCGAAGCGATTTTCATGGCTCAATTTCACATCAAACCCAATCCCCCAATCCCGAATGATGATCTGAACGTGTTCGTCCTGTTGCTGCAGGCGAACTCGCACTTTTTCACTCTTGCTGTGTTGGCAAGCATTCGCCAGTCCTTCTTGAACGATGCGGTAGATCGCATTTTCGACAATCGGAACCAATCGGCTGAACATCACCTTGCTATAAAACTCGATCTTGGGATTTTTTTGGCGTCTTTGCTCGTTGACCAAGTGCATTATGGCGGCCATGACTCCGGATTCGTCGAGGATGGGCGGTCTGACGCCGGCAATCAAGCGACGGGTCTCGAAATGGCCCTGCTGGAGCATCGTCATTCCGGCGTCAAACGCCTTGGCAGCCAGATGAGGATTTTGTTCTTTCTGGTGGGCATACGTTTCAAACTGCATTAAAGCGCCGGCCAATTGTTGCGCCAACTCATCATGGATTTCGTAGGCGATGATTTGGCGCTCGTGGTCGCTGGATTGCAGCAAGTGTTTGAGCGTGCGATGTTCCTTGTGGAGAATATCCTCCGCGCGTTTTCGCTCGGTGATGTCGCGGAAAAGACTCATGAAACAACGTTTTCCGTTGTAAATGATCGGCGTCATCCGAACATCCACCGAGACAATGCCGCCGTCTTTTCGAAGAAATGGAATATCCGTGGCCTGGGAAGAAATTCCTTGCGTGAGTTGTTGATATTTTTCCACCATTTGAGGCAACAACTCCGGCGGATGGACGGCTTCCGGAGAGATCGACATCAACTCCTCTTCCGTATACCCAAGCAGATCCGACATAGCGCGATTGGCGCGCAGACATGCTTTCGTCTCCGCATCCGAAATGATAAGCCCATCCGTCATCCCGTCATACATGGCCCGAAGCTCTTCGTAGCGCTGGCGAAGGGATTCTTCGGCGCGTTTTCGCTTGGTGGTGTCGCGAATCATTGCCATGAAAGCGATGGGTTGCCCTTGGGCATTGCGATAGGCCGCCGAGGAGACTTCCGTGGGCACCAACGTCCCATCGCGACGTCGAGCGATATATTCGTTGTTTTTGTGGACTCCGGTTTTCGCCAAGTGAATGAGATTCTCGGCCAAACGAGACTGGTCCTCTTCAATCACATAGTCGAACACGTTTTGGCCGACCAACTCCTCGGAATCCGGAACGCCGAGCAAGCTCCACGTTTGTTGGGAGGCAAAGCTCACTTTGCCGTTTAGATCCGTGATAACGACGGCATCCGGACTAGCCTCGAGCAGCACCTTGTATTTTTCCTCACTTTGCCGCAACGCCTCTTGAACCGCTTTCCGTTCCGAGATATCGCGGAACAGGCCGATAATGCAGGGACGCCCGCGATAGGAGATGTGGGTGTTGCTAATATCGGCGTAGAATATCGAACCGTCTTTTCGGAGAATAGGACGATCCACGGTAAGGAGTTTTTGTCCTTCTTGTTTCGAACGAAATTTTTCCAGGACGCTTGCCTGGACTTCGCGAGGATGAATGTCCAAGACCGTTTTGGACAACAATTCCTCCTTATCATAGCCTGTCATGCGACACATGGCCGCATTGGCCTGCACAAGCCGCTTCGTTTCCAAATCGGCGACTAGCAGTCCGTCGTTGATGCCGTCGTAGATGTTTTGCAGTTCTTCATTCGCGGCAGTCAGCTCAGCGGTGCGTTCGGCGATTCGTTGCTCAAGCTCGTTGTGCGACTTCCTCAGCAACTCTTCCGACTTTTTCCGATCAGTATGATCGAGGGCAAAAAGGACGACGGCCGTCACTTTTCCTTGCTTGTCGAGAATGGGGTGCAAGACATTCTCAAAAACATACCCTGATCGCACATCTTCAAAACGAACGGCTTTCCCGGTGCGTACCACCTCGCGAAGACGTTCCGTTCGTTGAGCAGCCAACTCGGGAGGAACGAGGTCGCACACAGAGTGCCCGACGATCTTATCCACGGTCATGCCAAGCCGACAAGCCGCCGTGTTATTGGCAAAAAGAATGGTTTCGTTCGTATCGAGCAACACAATGGACTCGGGACTGGCGTCCATCAAGGTCCGCAAGGTGTTGTCCGGAAGATGCTCGACAAGAGTCCGACTTAGCTGCCTCTCCCCATCCTTCATGGTGCAATTCCTGCCGTTATCGCGATGTTGGGTGGAAGTTATTGATACCGACGTTGCCAATGCTCCAAATTCAACCGCAAACACGGCTGTTTCAGTCGAGCTTGCCGGACTTATTGGCCGCGGAACGGTTCATTAGCAATGCAGTACGCAATAACAATAAGATTGTAGCTGATTTGCACACCTATTAGGAAGTGCCCACCCCCCCTCAGCTTGTTTTGGTAGTAAGCCTCGATATCCGTTAATTCCAAGTTGAGCGGCGAGGCCTTTGCAAAGCCGCAAGGGATTTGCCCGAACGTATTGAACGGGCAATGCGTTCAAGATGGACAAAATCATCGCAGCTTTGAATTGGGGACGGCATCAGAGCGTCTACCCAAACGACATGGGGCACCGTGCCCATAATGCCGCAAGCATCTGGGCATAGCACCCTGTTGTTTTTTACACTCGTTCCAGCGTCATGCTGAGGCATAACCTACGGAACGGAAGCGTGGCCGCTGGAAGTCGCCGTCTCTCGGCGTTTCCGCAGTATGTATTTCCGCCGGGCAGATCCGGAGCTTTACTCGCCGCGAAGTTTGATTCCGAGGACCGTGAGCTTCTCGCGGACTTCGTTCAAGCTGGTCACGCCGAAGTTCTTGCACTCCAACAGATCGTCGCCGGTGCGGCGGACGAGGTCGCCGAGCGTGTTGATCGCCAAGCGGATCATGCACTTGCGGGCACGAACCGAGAGGTTCAACTCGGAGATGGGGCGAGCCAGCAAAGCCTGTTCGTCGGGCGAAAGTTCCTCGGGCTCGATCGCCTCGATGGTTTGTCGCTCTTGGGCGTATTGGCCCAAACGGAGGCCCTTCGTGGCGAGCATTTCCTTGATTTCGACAAGGCTGGTCTCGCCAAAATTTTTGCTGGCCAGCAATTCCTGCTCGGTGCAGCGGCAAAGATCGCCGAGCGTCATGATGCCCATCTTTTGCAGGCAGTTGCGGCTGCGGACGGAAAGCTCGAAATCCGTGACCGGGATGTTGAACACCTGGCCCATGCGGTCGCGTTTCTTCTGGGCGTCTTCGTCGTAGCATTGCTCATGCGACGCTTCGGTATCCTTGAAGAACAAGGCGGCGCGGGCGTGGTCGGGATAAACGTCCAACACGCGCTGGTAGCACTGGGCGGCCTTTTCGTATTGCTCGCGGTCTTCCAGAAGCAGCCCCAAGTTCATCAGCGAGCCGACGTGGGCAGGCAAGCGATCGACGGCCCGTTTGTACAACTCCATCGCCGTGTCGTCGTTGCCGTGGCGGTCGTTTTCCAAGGCCAAACCGAACAAAGCGCCGGGATGGTTGCGATCGACTTCG
>CAZNMP010000163.1:0-6888 GCA_964573875.1 uncultured Planctomycetaceae bacterium
TGCGGCCGAGGTCCGAGCACTGTCGCCTAGCGAAGCGGCCGAGCGGATCGCGCCGTCGGCTTAGGAATTGGACACTCAACTGCGGCAGATTGAAGAACGCATGGGCTCCGCCTTGCGATGGCGAGACACTTCGGCCCGATCTAAATTGGATGCGATTGCTCGCCATGCGATTTTCCGGCGTCCGCATCAACGGATTTTCGAGCTTTCCCGCCGGTTGGATGAATTGGATGCGCGGCTATCCAGGGCCATTCGCGGATTGCTGGAAACAGCGCGGCAAAAAACGGCGACTGCGGCCGCACGGATCGAGTCGCTTAGCCCGCTGGCCGTTTTGGGACGCGGCTACAGCTTGACGCAACGCACGGCCGACGGCCGCGTGATTCGCCAAGCCGCCGAACTTTCGCCCGGCGAGCAAATCACCACGCGATTTGCCCAAGGGCAGGCAGTGAGTCGCGTGGAGCAAGTAATAGATCTCCCCTCGCCCACTTGTGGGAGAGGGGCCGGGGGTGAGGGCGGTTCATAGTGCTCAACGGCCAGTGGTTTACAGGATGATGCAAGTAACCAATTGCAATGCCTATACTTGAATACATAATCCAGCGTCGACTCACACGTTAACCGTCTCTCAAAGGGCATTGGCATCTATACATCCTTTAGAAATCCTTGGAATGAAGGGTCAATTACCAACAAAGACTCACGCAAAGTCGCAAAGGCGCAAAGATATTTCATTTAAGTTCTTTGCGCCTTTGCGACTTTGCGTGAATTCAGTGTTGTGTAGATACCAATGTTCCTTTGGGAGAGTGGACTTAAGACAAAACGGTATGTCTTCGCACTGAGAGCCAATTATGTTCCACGACCTGATCGACGTTTATGAAGCGATGATCGATTGGCCGAAACGACTGGCCCATGAAGGGCCGTTCTACCGTCGGCTGTTCGACCGGCATGGCGTCCGCCGCGTTGTCGATGTGGCCTGCGGCGTGGGGCAACATGCCGCGATGTTTCATGCGTGGGGGCTCGACGTCGAAGGAGCAGACCTTAGCAATGCCATGATCGAGCGCGCTTGGGCCAACTTTGGCGAAGAGACCCGGCTGCATTGGACGGTGCGTGGATTCGATCAACCGATCCCGTCGCAAAAACCGTTTGACGCGGCCGTGTGCATCGGCAATTCGCTGCCATTGGCCTCAGACATGAAATCCGTGGAGCAGGCAATTCGGCAAATGTTCGCGGCTGTTCGCGGCGGTGGGTTGGTTGTGGTCCATGTGCTGAACCTTTGGCGACTTACCGACGGCCCTTGTGTTTGGCAGAAATGCCGGCGAGTTGCATTGCCGCAAGGCGAGTCACTCATAATCAAAGGCGTCCACCGTTGCGGCATCCGCGGCTATGTCGAATTGCTCGTGGCCGATCCGGCGGAAGGCCGACTGCTGCAAACCGAATCCGTGCCTCTTTTAGGCCTCGAAGCCACCGAGCTAGAAGCGATCGCAAAAGCCGCCGGCGCGGCCGACGTCCAATTCTTCGGCGGCTATCAAGATGAGCCCTATGACCGCGAGACAAGCGTGGATCTGGTGATGGTTGGGGTGAAGCAAGGATAGATCAGCATTGCCTCCCTTTCCTAATACAAAGGTTCTTTGTCTTCTTTGTAGTGTTCACGACACAATTTAATACATTCGCCGATCCGACGGCGAACTTCCTTGTCTTTGGCTCGGTCCTCCAGTTTAGCCAGTAGTTCCAAGAGTCGTCGTTTTCCGCCGAGAACATTGTTCAAAACACCCAACGACTTGCCGCGGAGTTGATGGTGGTCCGTGGTTTCGAGGTTCTTTATCATCGTGGGCACAGCCGGTCGGCCAATCTTCAGCAGCGCACTTAAGACAGGCGTATCGTAACGACTTTCATCAGTAATAATTTTTGGCCCTGGCTCATCAGTCAAGGCGCACGACAGCACAGGCACGGCCTCTTCGGCACGGAGTTCACCGAGCAGATAAGCGGCGGTGCATCGCGTTTCATCGGAATACTTGACGGCATTGACTGGATCGATCAATGGAATCAGTTTTTGTATGGTTGCCGAGCGGTCATGCAGAATGGCATCAACGGCTTTATCCCGAGTTCGAGGCAACGTAGATTTTAGATTTTCAAAACTCGAAAAAGTATCCTCGTTTCGGAAGTCAACATTCGCAGCAGCCGCCACAACAAGCAGGATAACGCTTGCAACAACGGCAACCAAAGGTCGTTGATATGTTAGCCGATAGCTGTGACAGATAAGCGTTTTCATGGTTTCCTCCGCTACCTTAAAGTGCCTTACAGGATTCAAGGTTAGGGAAATTCGATCATAAAGACAAGCTGGGGCAGATGAGAATATCACTCACTTGGCCCTCGGCTTGGCTATTTCCTAGCTGGAGAGAGGTAATAGATATTGCCAAGTTGCAAGCCCTTCTGTTCTTGATTGCTTATGCAGTGGGGCGTATATTATAGATATAGAGAGTATGATTCTTTGCAAGATGCGCCGTGAAGGAATTGATTTATGATGCCACACACGGAAACGATGGATATCAAATCCGCCGTTCGGCAATTAGCGGATTCTTTGCCTAACGATGCAACATGGGACGATGTCATGTATCGTGTTTATGTCCGCCAAGCCATTGACGCCGGCCGTAAAGACGTGGATGAAGGGCGTTTAGTGGATGTTGCCGAAGTTCGACGTCAATTTGGATTGACAAAATGAGAGTTCGTTGGACACGAACTGCGATTGGACATCTCACATCGATCTACAATTACATTGGCCAGGATTCGCCGCGTTATGCGAAGGTCATGATCGATCGCATAACGGCCAGATCAGAGCAAATCGCCTTATTTCCACAATCCGGCCAAGTGGTTCTAGAATATCAGAATCCTAACATCCGTGAAGTTATTGAAGGGGCATATCGGATCATCCATGAAGCGGATATTAGCGAAGTGCGAATTCTCGCTGTAATTCATGGGGCAAGGCAGTTGCCACCGCTGTCATTGAAAGATACGGAGGCCTAAATACAGCCGCAACAGCCCTCACCCTAGCCCTCTCCCGGCGGGAGAGGGGACTTTTGGATGCGATGCCTCATCAGGAATCGGTTCTTTTATCCTGCGCAACGAAGACCACCATCGAGCGCGATTCGAGCGTGATGATGCCATTGTCGGGCGGCGGAGGGCCGTCGAGATCGGGATAAATGTCGTTCGGGCTTTCGGCAGCCGTATTAAGGAACAGCCGCCAGGGAAGGCCACGCGCGATCGTCGGCAATGTGAAATGCCGCGCATCAACGCCGGCATGGAACATCATCAGAACGTGATGGTTGGGCGCTGCGCTCGGCGTTTCGGGCGAAGCGGCGGCCAATAGGCACGCCAGGCTTCGCGAATCGCCCGACCAATCGACCTGTCCGCCGGTGTTGCTATACCAGCTAACGTCGGGCAAACCGCTGAGACCAGTCGGCTCGCCCTGCAGGAAGTCCATTTGGCGCACGGTAGGCTCGGCCCGGCGAAAATGCACGACCGCCGCGCAGAATCGTTGGAGGCTTTCGTACTTTTCCACCAGCTTCCAGTTGAACCAGGTGATTTCGTTGTCTTGGCAGTAGGCGTTGTTGTTGCCCAACTGGGTGCGGCGGCATTCGTCGCCCGAAAGAAGCATCGGCACGCCTTGGCTCAACAAGAGCGAGGCGGTCATGTTTTTGATCTGACGCAGGCGGATATTTTCGACCGCCGTGCGTCGCGTCGGGCCTTCAACGCCGTAGTTGTAGCTGTAGTTGTTCTTTTCGCCGTCGAAATTGTTCTCGCCGTTCGCCTCGTTGTGTTTCTCGCTGTAGGAAACGAGGTCGTTCATCGTGAAGCCGTCGTGGCACGTGATGAAGTTGATGCTGTGATAGGGGTTCCGCCCGCTGACTTGGTACAAGTCGCTCGATCCGGCCAATCGCGTGGCCAGCGAGCCGACCATGTTCGGATCGCCGCGCCAGAAACGGCGCAGGTCGTCGCGGTAGTGGCCGTTCCATTCGGCCCAGCGCAGGCTGCCGAACGCGCCGACTTGATACGCGCCGGCGGCATCCCATGCTTCGGCGATGATTTTCGTGTCGGCCAGCAACGGATCTTCGCTGATCGTCTCGACCACCGGCGGATTGGGCACCAGCTCTCCGTTGCGATTGCGGCTTAAGATCGACGCAAGATCGAACCGGAAGCCGTCGATGTGGTAGTTGTGAACCCAATAGCGAAGGCAATGGAAGATCATCTCGCGGACGATCGGATGGTTGCCGTTCAGCGTATTGCCGCAGCCCGAGTAGTTGCGATGGGTGCGGCCGCCGGTTTCGAGCATGTAATAGACGCGGTTTTCCAGGCCCTTGAAGCTCAGCGTCGGCCCGGCCTCGTTGCCTTCGGCCGTATGGTTGAACACCACGTCGAGGATGACTTCAATGCCTGCACGGTGCAGGGCCAGCACCATTTCCTTGAACTCGCGCACTTGCGCGCCGGGTTCGCTGCCGACGGCGTACCCTCGGTGCGATGCGAAGAACTCCAGGGGATCGTAACCCCAGTAGTTCGGCCGATCCGAGGTTTGGCCGAAACATTCGTTCGTTGGAAACTCGAAAACAGGCATCAACTCCACGGCAGTGATGCCGAGCGATTGCAGATAGGGTATTTTTTCGATCAGGCCCAAGTAGGTGCCGGGCCGGCTTACGCCGCTCGATTTGCCGTGGGTGAAACCGCGAACGTGCGTCTCGTAAATGATGGTTTCATCCAGATTGCGACGCAAATGGCGATCGCCTTGCCAATCGAACTCGTCGTTGACGACCACGCACTTGGGCGGCCGGACGATATCGCCCTCGGCTGGCAGAAAATGGCCCGCCAAGGCTTTCGCATAAGGGTCGATCAATCGAGCGCGGCTGTCGAAGCGTTGGCCGTGTTCGGGGTCAAAGGGACCATCGGCCTGGAAATGATAAAGTTGGCCCGCGCCGATGCCGGGCACGAAAATACTCCAAATATGCCCCCAGTGATTGGCTTCCGGGTCGAAATGGATGATTTCCGAAGGCTCGGGATCGTTGGCTTTATCGTACAGCAATACCCGCATCGCGGTTGCGGAACGGCTAAAGACGACGAACTGCACCCCCCCGTCGTGTGCTATTGCACCATACGGCATGGGGTGGACAAATCGTAGAGCAGACGGACGATCCGGCATCACACACTCTTTCGCATCAAAATCCCAGCGGCATTCCTACTCGGCAAGCATACCATTGATTTTTGCCGGAAATAGCCGCAAAATGAGCAAAACTTCGAAATCTTAACCCCAGAGACGCATTCCAATTATGGCTTACTGCAAACACTTATTGCTTTGCGCGGCGTTTTATGCTGGATTTCAGGCTCTTTCGTGCTTGGCTGCAGAAACCCCGGCACCGGCGGCCGAGGACATTCTGAC
Source organism: uncultured Planctomycetaceae bacterium (assembly GCA_964573875.1). Classification (GTDB taxonomy): domain Bacteria; phylum Planctomycetota; class Planctomycetia; order Pirellulales; family Thermoguttaceae; genus CAYWGR01. The sequence continues at coordinate 5,414 of CAZNMP010000163.1, forward strand.
GCCTTTGCCAGCTGGCAGCCTAACACTTTCCGGCCCCATCGGCAATGCGGTTCAGACATGTATGCAGGGCCGAATCCGCGGCCAAGACCTTTCGCTGCTGATTCGGCCGTTTGCCGTGCGTGAGGAGGAAACCACCTGGCGAAGCGAATTCTGGGGCAAATGGTTCACCTCGGCCGCCTTGGCCTATCGTTATCAGCCGACCCCGGAATTGCGGGCGATTTTGGATCGCGCGGTTCAAGAACTCATCGCCACACAAACGCCCAACGGCTATATCGGTGCTTACAAACAAGCTGCCGAGGCATCGAATTGGGACATTTGGGGACGAAAATACGTGCTCCTAGGGCTCGTGGCCTATTACGATTTGACCGGCGACCGCAAGGCACTCGAAGCCGCGTGCCGTGAGGCCGATTACACCATGGGACAACTTGGCCCCGGCAAGAAAGACATCGTAACGGCCGGCTGGTGGGGTGGCTTGGCGCCGTGCAGCATTCTGGAACCGATGGTGTTGCTCTATCGACGAACCGGCGAGAAACGGTATCTCGATTTCGCCAACTATATCGTCACTCGTTGGGGCGAGCCGGGCGGGCCCGACTTGATCCGCAAAGCCGTCGACGGCGTGCCGGTGTTCCGCATGTTCGAAGGCCCCAAGCCCGTCATTAAGGAATACGGCGACAACGGACAGTCGAAAGCCTACGAAATGATGTCGTGCTACGAGGGACTGCTCGAACTCTACCGAGTAACCGGCAATGCCGAATATCTCGAAGCCGTCGAAAAAGTCTTCGCCGATATCGATGCCACGGAAATCACCGTGCTTGGCTCCGGTTCCGACTGGGAACGCTGGTGCAACGGGCACGTGCGTCAACTCGAAACCATGCACGAATGGATGGAAACGTGCGTCACGGTGACGTGGATCAAGTTCGCCGGACAATTGTTGCGCATGACCGGCGATCCGAAGTATGCCGACCGCATCGAACGGAGCGTCTACAATTCGCTTCTGGGCGCGCAGAAAGACGACGGCCAATGGTGGAGCCATATCAGTCCCTTGGCCGGCGTGCGCCTGCCGGCCCCGGATCAGTGCGAACGTCATCTAAACTGCTGCGTCGCCAGCGGTCCGCGCGGGCTGATGCTTATTCCGGCCGTGGCCGTGATGGCGGATCGTTCGGGACCGGTCGTCGAATTTTACGAAGCGGGAACGGCTCGCATACCGTTGCCCTCGGGCAAAAACGTGCAGCTTCAGATCCAAGGCAACTATCCCTACCAGCCGAACGTGACAATTGCCGTTCAGCCGGAAGCTGAGGAATCGTTCACCTTGAGCCTTCGCATTCCCGAGTGGAGCTGGCAGACAAAAGTGGAGATCAACGGCCAGGAATCGGCCGGAATCAAGCCCGGTCGCTACGCTCGGCTAACGCGCACGTGGAAACAGGGCGATCAAATTCGCATCACATTCGATCTGACGACGCGCGCCGTGCGCGAGC
>CAZNMP010000164.1:0-6872 GCA_964573875.1 uncultured Planctomycetaceae bacterium
GAAGCAGGTTTGACGCCAAACGACGTCAATTCAAATTGTCACAGTGAATTCTACAACTTTTCGTCCTTTCAGGAAATAGGGCGAGAAAATCGCGGATGCAGGAAAAGATAATGGCAGTTTGTTCGCAGACCGCAAAAAAAACAACCGTTTAGCCGGGAGCTAACAGCTCCCGGAATATGCGCGGATTGCACAATAGTTTAGCGGCCGCCGGTACGGCGGCCCTGTTGCCAAGCTGCCATACCAGTGGCAGCTAAACAACACAGCATATCCAACTTAACCACAAGAAATTACTGCACCCAGAAAATCGCCGACAGTCGGCTGCTACCGAGGCCGTTGGCTGAAAACAGTCGTCGGCCCAAGGGAATTGCAACGGTTCCCCCGCGACAACAATATTCCGACTTGCCGATGATTGACAATTTGCCGGAAGGGACTATTTTGTGAGAAGTTTCAGAAACGGCATTGGAAAAGCCCAGTGGCACTCTTTTTGTACTACCCTTCGACAGTGCCATTTGGCTGGCAGTAAGTGCCACGCAGCCGATCAGTTGTTGGCCTGACGTTTTAGCGCGTTGATAAATTCAGCCTTTTCATTGGAATGCTGGTTGATACGCGATTGAATAGCTGCCCGCTTCTGCGGACCAGCTTGTGATGCCAGAGCTTGGCGTTTCTTCATCTCTTCATTCTTGATTGTTTTCTTGAAATCACGCTCATTCTGCACCATTTGTGTTTCGATTTTATCAAGATCCGCCAACGCTGACTTTGCGGTTTCGTCAAGAGCAGCCAAAGCAGTCGTGGTAAAAGTCTTTGCTACCTGATTTGCCGAAATCAAGTGAACGGCTTCTGCTTTATCAAAACGGTATTCAAGCACCATCCGTAAGCGGTCATCCTTGAAGAGACAACAGAGGCCATTGCGTTTTCCCTTTGAGTACTCAGCCCAGTAGGCCGTGTTGCCAGCCACATCCCAAGTCTTAACGATACCATGTCGACAACCATCTACGTACATCGCGTAGACCATGGGGTCTTTGTTGTCGTAGAAGGCCATTGTAATTCCGTTCAGAATGCCACGTTCATGCGAAGAAATGGCAAATATCTTTCCATTTGCATGTCTCAGAAAGGCGACTGAGCCACGCTTGCCATCACTTCCGTATACACGATCAAGCCATTGCGTTACTCCGTGTATGTTTGTAACAAACGACCCTTCAGTGAGAGCCTTGCCAGAAGGAAATTCGATTCGGTACTGTTCTCTTGTGATTGGCACATGCTCGTGCCCGGGCGTTCTAGCTAACCGTTGATGTTTTGGAGGTTTTGGCAACGTATCAAGGGCACGGCTTTCATTGCTTGCTGTGCGCATCAGATTCGCAACCTCAATGGCAGAAATAGCAAAGTTAAGATTTTGACCGTCAGGCTCAGACCATGTATTCACACCAATAACATTGGCCAACGTATCGGTCAATGGTCCACCGCTGCTACCATGAGATATCGCCGTGGTTGTTTGAATCCATGTTGCGTCTAAGTCATAACGCAACAACTCATAAAGTCCAGTCTTGCCGATTTCGTTGAAAATATCGTGTATTTCTACACCAGTACGAATTGCACTAATGGTGCCTTGTGAAGTGCTGAACCCAAAGCCCTCGGGAGAACCGGAAGCAATGACGAGATCAAGCTTTCGCGGAATCTTTTTTGATAGCATAAGGGCAGGCAACGTTGTCTTGGGGTTGATTCTCAGAAGAGCCAGATCCTTGCCGCTGCTCACCGCTATATAACCCAATACATCAAACCTCGTTCCGTCACGAAACTTGACGGAAGCTGTCGTCGCCCCCTCAACAACATGATAGTTGGTTACGATGATCCCCTTGCTATCCACAACAAATCCACTGCCACGCTTAACATCCGTCTTGATCTGAACTACCGACTGTTCCACTTTCTCAGCAAGGTCAGACGGGTAATCGCCAGCACGCCCTTTGAGTAACTTGGCGGAAGCTGATTCCTGGATAGATGCAATAGAGGGCGTATCGTTAGCCCCAGGTGGGATAGATTCAGGATTCTTAAGTGTGCTTATGTAGTCACGATCCGACTGGCTCAACCTGTCGATGGAAAGTGTGATTAACCTGCCATCTGCTTTTTTCAGGACAACCGTATTGCCATCGGATTCGATGAATTTGGCCTCAACTCGATGAGTTCCCCCGTTATCGGTCCAAACTCGCTCCTGGATTTCGGATGCCGGTGCTGCGAATGCCAGCAGTACAAATAGAATGACAAGGAGATCGACTTTTGCATTTTCAAACACGACTCACCTCCCCAGGTTGTACACAAGCCGACACACATGAAGTGAGACGACCTCAACCAACCCCCCTTAGATAATATAGACAGTGGTCAGTATATGTATTCTGCCAACATAGATCAACACCCCTCGGTAGAGCGGCACTTGCGAAATTGTATGCATCGGTGTATGCCGGCGGGGTGGCACTGACGAAATAGTGTGCATGTGTGTGTGCCACTGGCTTCGCCAGTGCCGGCTTGGGGACTTACTACACGATGGCGCCTTCGGGCAAGCCGTGAATTATCGGTAAGTCGGATTGCTGTTGTTGTGGAGGAACGTCGTGGTAGTAGCGAGCCGATGACCATTTCCAAGCAACGGATCCTTGACATAGACCGCGGTTGACTGGGTTGTTGTGGATGTACTCGAGGGACGACGAGATGGCATCAGGAGAAAACAAATTCCGGTCGAAGCCCGGACCTTCTTGCCAAAACCGAAAACATTCTTTGCCAGGCCGCTCCTGCACCATCAGTTTCAATAATAACGGTGAATGTTGCTCGATCAAAAGATTTTTGATCTGCTTTGAAAAAGGCTGTTTGATCCGGGCTAAATAACGGCTGATCGAAGGATTGGGAGTTGTGGGATACACCAGCAGATGCACGTGTTCGGGCATGAAAACAAATCCGACCAGTTCTACGGCAGCTTCCTGGCAAGCCGCTTCGATGCATTGTGCCAAATGTTTCCGCCAAGTATCGTTGGTGAGCAACGGCATACGACGGTAACACGAAAAGGTCAACTCATGTAGGTGCCCGACTTCGTGAAAATGTCGCACAGTCTTTCGATGAGTCATGGGACTATTCCTAACCACAAAAGCAGCAACATCAAACATTCCGCCCGACACTGGCAGAGCCAGTGGCACACTTGCGACTCACAGGGAACGGATATCGCAACATCATTGGTTTTGGTGCGTCGCGGACGCACCCTACGATATTGATCCACCCGATTTGTTCAACCGTCGCCTTTGGTGTCTCTTTCGTCCCGTTCCTCGGTCATCTTATAGGCGGCGGTTTCGAGATTGACTTGGGGCAAGGTGGCGGGTAGTTCGAGGGTGAAACGGCAGCCTTGGTTGGACTCGCTTTGCACGGTGATTTGGCCGCCGTGCTCGCGGAGGATCTTTTGGCTGACCGGCAGGCCGAGGCCGGTGCCGCGGCTGCCTTTGGTGGAAACGAAGGGGCTGAAAAGATGTTCCAACTGGTCGGCGGGAATGCCGGGCCCGTTGTCGTGAACCGTGACGCGCACAACGCCCTCTTGCACGGCGTATTGCGTGGCAACCTCGACCCGGCCGGGCGTCTCGCGGTCGGTCACCGCATCGACGGCGTTCGCCACGACGTTCAACACGGCGCGGTGGATACCTTCGGGATCGAAGATCAAGTCGGGCATGAAAGCGTCGGGATGCCATTCTAGTTCGACTTGCACCTCGGCCGCCCGGCTACGCATCAACTCGATCACCTCGCTGACGATATCGTTCAGCTTCGATACCATCAGATCCGGCTCGCGCTCCTTGCTGAACGTGAGCATGTCCATCACGAGGGCCGAGATGCGGTTCTGATTGCGTTCGACGATTTTCCAACCTTTGCGGGTGACTTCCTCGTCGTGGTCCTTCAGGCCCATCTCGATCAGGTAGCTTCCGCCGCGAATGCCCTGTAGGATGTTCTTAATATGATGCGAAAGCGTGGCAATCGTTTGCCCGATGGCGGCCAGACGCTCGGCCTGAACCATGGCCGAATAGTAACGCGTGTCTTCAACGGCCAGCGACGCCTGATGGGCGATGGCGATCATCAGCTTGAGATGATCCTCGGTAAACTTGTTGGCCATTCCGCCTTGCTGGATCAACTGCTGGGCCGAGGTCGAGGTGTCGATATAAATCGCGCCGACCACATCGTACCGGCCTTGCATCGGCACGCAAATCGCTTCGCGGACGCCCATCTGCAAAATGCTGCCCGCGGGATTCCACCGCTGATCCTGGCGTGCATCGCTGGTCAATACGCCCTCGTTCCGCTCGATCACATAGTCGAGGATCGTCTTGCTGATATTGATGCGTTCGTCGGTCCGAACGCCTTTTCGCGTGCGATGCACTTTCGGCCGGAGCGTTTTGGTTGCCGGATCCATCAACAGAACGCAGCCGCGGTCGGCCTCAACCCATTCGAAGATCAACTCCAAGATGCGTTGGAGTAACTGGTCGATGTCCAGCGTATGGCTCACGGCCAGCGCCGTGCGATACATCACCTGGAGATTGCTGCGCGCCCGGGCGAGCCAAGAGTTCGGCGAAACTTCGGCCCCGAAGTCGAACACCCGGCTTCCTTCCTGCTGCGTGACCGAGTGCAGGATGCGCGAGTTGTCGCCGGCTTCGGTTTGCGAACCGATGCGAACGATCTTGGCCAGGTCTTCCTGGGTTTCCTCGGCGGGGCCGGTGTAGAGCATCAACGTGCCGCCGACTTGGACTTGATCGCCGCTGGTTAATTCTTGCCGGCGGATGCGCTGCCCGTTGACGAATGTGCCGTTCGAGCTGTTCAGATCGCAGATGACGAAATGATCGCCGTCTTCGCGGCGGATTTCGGCGTGATGGCGTGAAACTTCCGTGTCGTGGATTTGGATCGGGTTCGACCGATCACGACCGAGCCGAATGGTCGGTTCCGTCAGTTCAAAGCGGTTTCCTTGATCGGATCCGCGGATGACAAACAACGTCGGCACGGCCCAAAACTCTCCGCTCGGGTATTTTCGAGAACTACTAGCTGACCGTCAGCATGTTATGGCAAAAGTTGGAAACAGACCGTGGAAAAAACATTTTCGTGTGTCGGCTCCTTGGAAAAAGAGGCTTAGGCACTGGCAAAGCCAGTGGCACTCTTTTTCGATCGGGACACCGGCACTGGCAAAACCCAGTGGCATTTTTTTCAACGTGCTGGCAGCTTCCGGCTATTTTGCGTTCTTCTGACCGTTGCTGGCCAACAACTCTTCGATTTTACGAATCAAAGGGCCGTAGTGGTAGGGCTTTGCCACGAATTCTCCGTCGGGCAGGCGTTCTCGCCACCCGCGCAGATTGCCCAAAAGGACAAGTCGGGGCTGATAAGAGGTGTTTTGGGGGGATGTGAGCGTCGTTTGTGGTGCAGGTGTCTCGGCTGGTCCCAAAGAAGGGGCCGAAAATTGATCGGCCGCCGGATTATCGATTTCGAGATCCAACACAATCAGGTCGGGCTGATGTTGGCGCGCGAGCCGCAGGCCGTTTGCACTGCCGCCGGTGGCCAAGGTTCGCACGCCGCGACGTTCCAGTGCGGTCTGCAATACTTCGCGCGTTTCTTCCGATCGATCCACGATCAATACGCTAGGCTGGCCGTTCACGGCAACGCCCTCCGTGGCGATTATTTCATAGCCAATAATCCTTATCCGACTGCCGACACGACTATTTCAGCCGCGTTTGCCGTGGATGGATTTGTTGGCGATAGTGGATTCCCTTGAGGAACATCCTTGTCCCCCAAACTGAAGGGCATGAAGATAGCGTCGGACACGGTTTGTGTAAAGCCGGAAATAAGACGTAAAAAATGATGTCTATTGAGATTCGATCTATTTTAGGATAGAATGAAACCGGCCGTTAGGGTGGTTTTTGTCTGGAGGCTATCAATAATGACTACCATTGAAATTGTGAATATGGGCGACGGACAGGTCATTAAGCTTCCTGAAGGATTTCGATTTGATGCCGAGAGCGTCTCGATTCGTCAGGAAGGGGAATCCGTAATTATTGAACCGGTAAAACCTCAGACTTGGCCGAAAGATTTCTTTGAGGCGATAAAAATCGACGACCCGAATTTTGTTCGAGCCAGTCAAGGCCAAACTCCTCCCATACCTCCGCTTGCCTAGAGTGCCGTTTCCACGATGCGTTATCTGTTCGACACCAATACGTGTATCAATTTGATGAGGAACAATCCAGCTATTATGGCTCGGATGGCTTCGATTCGCTCCCGTTAGTCGCTAGATTCTCACGATCTTTGGGATTAATCATCAGGTTTTCGCTATTCCAGCCGGAAATCGAACGTGCTGCTTTCGGGCATAATCGTGCGGGTGAGCGTGGTGGCGGAATTGTATTTCGCCGGGATTAGGTCGATTCGCTCGGGATATTTGGCGCCCATGGCCCCTTCGAGCATCTTGCCGGTCTCCTTGGTCGAGGTGATTCGCACCTTCTTATCGCCCGGCAAAATCCGGATCTGATACCGGCCATCCTTGATCTTGCCGGCCGCCGTTGCGGCAGTGCCGCCTTTCGTGTCGGCAAACACGATATCGCCCTGGGCCACGGGCTGACCCTTGTAGGTCACCTCACCGCTGACGACATACTGCTTCGGCTCGCTGCTGCAACCGGCAGTAGAAACCAGTCCAAGAATAGACAGGCAGAATGAAAGGCGGAAGAAGTTCTTCATGGGATAACTTTCACGCATTACAAGGCAATCACGAAAACGCGAAAAGACGAAAAAAAGACAAGCACGGTCATTCATTATCATGCTATCCGCCGCTTGGAGGTTCCCAAGCCGGAGCTTGGGAACCAGGGTGATCTTTTGTTGAATAATCAACC
>CAZNMP010000165.1:0-6860 GCA_964573875.1 uncultured Planctomycetaceae bacterium
CACAGCCTTTCCAAAATCTCCTGGGCCGTTTCCGCGCCGATCTCGCCATCGACCTGGGCACCGCCAACACCCTGATTTGCGTCACCGGCGAAGGCCTGGTTCTCAACGAGCCTTCGGTGGTCGCCGTCGAACAAAGTTCCAGCCGCATTCTCTCGGGCGGTTGCGCCGTCGGACACTTGGCCAAACAGATGGAAGGCCGCACGCCCGACTCGATCTCCGTCGTCCGACCGCTTCGCAGCGGCGTCATTTCCGACTTCGAACTGTGCGAAGCCATGCTCCGTTATTTTCTGCGCAAAGCCCAACGCCCCGGCTGGCAGTTGCGGCCTCGCGTCCTGGTGGGCATCCCCGGCTGCATTACGCCGGTCGAAAAACGAGCCGTCTTCAACAGCGTTCACCGCGCAGGCGCAGGCGCGGTTTGGGTTATGCCCGAGGCCAAGGCCGCTGCCATCGGCGCGGGCCTGCCCTTGGCCGAACCCTTGGCCAGCATGGTTTGCGATATCGGCGGCGGAACGACCGAGGTGGCCGTCATGAGCCTCGGCGATACCGTGGCGGCCCAATCCGTGCGAACCGGCGGCGATCGCATGGATCAGGCCATCGTCGATTATCTCCGCCGCCACTACAGCCTGCGCATCGGACTGCCGGCCGCCGAACGTTTGAAAATCGATATCGGCAGCGCATTTCCGCTCGAAGAAGAAAGGGCCATCGAGCTAAGCGGCGTCGATGCCGTCAGCGGCCTGCCGCGTAAAGTCACCATTACCAGCGAGGAAGTGCGCCGCGCATTGGCCGATCCGCTTCAAGAGATTCTCGACGCTGTCAAAGCGGCCCTTGACCGTTGCAGTCCCGACCTGGCCGCTGATCTGATCGACAATGGCCTCGTCCTCTGCGGCGGCGGTGCGCTCCTGCGGCGCATCGACCGCTTCATCAACGAGCAAACCGGCCTGCCCGTCCGGATCGCCGCCGAACCCCTTACCACCGTGGCCAAAGGCCTCCTCATTTGCCTAGAGCATTTCCCCCACTGGCGCCGCTGGCTCCAATCCAGTGATGAAGATGTATAGCAAGCACAGGGATTAGAGATTAGGGATTGGGGATTAGAAATCCCAAACGTCCCCGACCATGGTCTCATAACAAAAAGCCGCTTGCGGCTTCGCACTATCCACTAACCCTCCTCAACTGCCCGCACGCCGCGCCAATCCGATCGCCTTTGCGGCAGTGAGTGTTGTTGGTCATGGTGGTTTACCGCCTACTCTTTCTCCCGCTATAATCGAAACGTTATATTCTCATCAGATATTCGCCTTGTACAATAGTGCTAATACGGTTTCCAATTCAAACTTGCGCATCCCTTTTCCGAAAGTAGTCTGTTTCCCGTAGGGCAGATCAGCGACGCGCAGTATTGAATTGGAATTGGTATAAGACCATGTTCTAGTAGCGTGATAAACACAATGACTCAACACAGACTCTACCAATATCATCCAAACCCTATCGCTTTAGCTACAGTATCTGCGTTTATTCTCCTTGGGACAATGCTCGTCAATTTCAGATGCTGCCTTGCCGCGCCGCCAGATGCCAAGGATACCAAGATAAATACCCCCGATGTCGAGTCGTCGGCCAAAATATTCACCGAGGCTGTTGCTGCAACAAAAAAACATGCGGCAGGTGGAGCAATAGACGGTGTTCTTTGTGATATCGCTGATGCACAGGCAAAGGCAGGCTTTTTTAACGAAGCACTCATAACGGCTCGTGAGATAAAAAATCCCTCCAGTAAAAATCTTGCTTTCCAATGGATAGCCCGCAGCCAACTGGAAGCAGGACAACTAACAGATGCGATTTCTACCGCTCACGAGATTGATGCGAAACAACTCAGTACCCAAGAGCTAAAAGCCGCAGCCCAAGGCGATGCTAAGGCAGCACTGGCTGAAAGCAACCAAATTAACGCGGCAGAAAGAGAGTCTGAAATTCTTGGGGAAATCGCCGCTGCTCAGGCAAAGGCAGGCCAAGCAGATCAAGCCCGCAAAACTCTTGCTAAAGCATTGGCAATTGTTGAAAAAATCCACGATGCACCTACGAAGCTATCGGCTCTTTGTGACATTGCCGCTGCACAGAGCAAGGCCAAGTTGCCAGATCAAACGCATCAAGTCTGCAACATGGCGCTAGCGACGGCTCAACAAATTCAAGAGGTGGCCAATAAAGAGAAAGAGCTTTGTAATATCGCTACAGCACAAGCCGAGGCAGGCCTCTTTACGGCGGCGCTTGCTACGGTCAATCGACTAAGTATTGACTATGCGCCGCCGATGCTGCACCATCCTTGGTCTCTGGGGAAGCTGCCGACATTATGCGAGATTGCGACGGCTCAGGCCAAAGCAGGCTGGAAAGAGCAAGCATGTGCCACATTTGCTAAAGCACTGGCCGTTGCTTGTCGGGTCCAACCAGATCTTCAAAGCATCGCACTATGGATGCTTTCCGACGATGAAATGAAATCCGGTTTACTTGCGGATGCTCTTACTACGGCCCGCCAAATTGAGAATCCGGATCACAAGGCCGAAGCCATCGCTAAGATCGCTACGGCCCAGGCAAAAGCAGGGCAATCCGAGCAGGCTCACAAAATTTTTGCAGAGGCAATTGCAATAGCTCGTGGCATAGAAAAGAAAGATCGAATGCAATGGACACTCTCTGAAATCGCTTACGAACAGGCAAATGCCGGGTTTTATGCGGAGGCGGTTAGTACAGCAAAAACCATCGAGAAAGCACAAGCAAAGTCATGGTTACTCAGTGAGATCGCATCTGTACAGGGCGATGCAAAGCAACCAACACAAATCGAGCCAATCCTAGCCGAGGCACTTGCTACCGCTCTCGTAATCACCGAACCTGAAGACAAAATCCATATCCTCTGCACGATTGCAAATTTGCAGACTAAGTCCGGGTTGATAGATCAAGCTCGCCATACTTTCACCAATGCAATTAACGAGACAAAAAACATCCCAGATTCTGACCAGAAGAACTCACATCTCGCTACTATCGCCACCTTACAAGCAAAAAGCAGACTAACCTCTGAGGCACTTACATTGGTTCGTACGATTGAATCAATGCCAGCAAGGGCCTCAGCCTTTTGTAATATTGCATCTGTAGAAGCTCAAGCAGGACGAATACAACAGTCCCGTCAAATGTTCGACGAGGCAATCACGACATCACGAAAGATCAAAGATGTCGAGTCAGCAAATATCCACATAGCCAGCATTGCCAAAGAACAGGCAAAATCAGGATTTTTCATAGAGGCACTCTCTACGGCCCGTGGTGTCACAAATGGATACGAGAAAGCATCGGCTCTCTCCAATATCGCTGCTACTATGGCAAAAAAGGAAAAGAAAAAAGCAGAGACGAGCAAATAGTAACCAATTGAGAAACGATAACCCCAATATCCATCCAACACCACAGCCGTTCTCCCCTACTTCCCGCTTCTCCTCAACTGCCCGCACGCCGCGCTGATTCGATCGCCTTTGCGATACCGGATGGCCGTTTCGAGTCCGCCTTGCGTCAAAACCTCGGCAAATTGGGCCGTAACCGCCGGGGCAGGCGTGCGATAGGGCAATCCTTCCACGGGATTGTACGGAATCAAATTCACCAACGACGGACGCCCGCGAAGCAGTTGCACCAACTGCCGGGCGTGTTCGGGCCGATCGTTGATGCCCGCCAGCAGCACGTATTCAAACGTTACTCGTCGGCCCGTCCGCTCGAAGTATTCATCGGCCGCCGCCAACACGGCCGCAATGCCGAAGCCTCGGTTGGCCGGCACCAACTCGTTGCGCAAAGCATCGTCAGGAGCATGGAGCGAAACGGCCAAATGATAAGGACAATTCTCCCGCGCCAGCCGGCGAATGCCGTCGGGTATTCCGACGGTCGAAATCGTCACTCGCCGCACGCCGATCCCCAAACCGTCGCGACTCACGGCCGCCTCCAACCCCATTAACACAGCGTCCAAATTCAACAGCGGCTCGCCCATTCCCATCACAACCACATGGCTCAATCGCTCTTCCGGCTTCAATAACCGCTGAAGCTGAAGCATTTGCTCGATGATTTCGCCGCCTGTCAGGTTCCGCACGACCCCGTCGATGCCCGTGGCGCAAAACGCACAGCCCATGGCGCAGCCGACTTGCGAACTGATGCAAACGGTGCAATGTTGTTTGTCGTCACGCAACAGCACGCATTCGATTCGCTCATCATCATGCAAGGCCAGCAGCAACTTTTCAGAACCGTCGGCAGACTCGCGATGCCGGTCGATCTTGGTGGTCCAAATCTGAAATTCCTCAGCCAACCGGCTTCGTAATTCCGCGGACAAATCGGTCATCCGGTCGAACGATTCAGCCCGTTTCTGGAAAAGCCATTTTCGCACCTGCCCCGCCCGATAGCCGGGCAAACCCTGGCCGGTAAACCACTCACGAAGCTGCGCAGACGATTGTTCAAGCAATGGAATCATGGAAACAGATATTCTACTCAATGCGGGGGAGCCTGGCAATGCAAACGGGAGCAGTAATAGGGCCGATCAGTTTTCGGTAGGGCAAGTCGAGCGAAGCGATAGCACGTGGCAATAATGCCATTCGGTCTCGTCCAAGCACTGCGTTCTATGTTCGCCACCAAGGTCTGAAGATGGCGGCGGAGGTGAAGTTGAGGAGGAATTGCCATAACGGGGACGGGGAGGGTTTGACGGGATGGTAGAGCGTGTTGGGCTGTTGGGACCAAAAAGAATGCGGTGGGCGAAAACGAAACGAGCCCTTCCACCGCAAATCTCCGATGGGTGAGGAGACGCTGGTATAAAAACGATTGATGTTGCCCGGGCGAACGAAGGAACCATTGCCGCCGATGTCTTCGATTCTCAATCCGGCATGATTAAGGATGGTCGGAGTGAGCCCTTCGAAATGGCCCGACCATCCATTCTTGCAGCATTTTTCGATTTCAGTCAACGCTCGGTGGGATAGTCTTTGGATGGGCAGGAAGGCACGCACCCACTGGTTCTTACTGACGCTGGGATCTGGAATTTTTATATTGATCCACCACGGCCAGTCGGGTTCCTGGTCGTAGGTCCGAACGTGGCACGTTAAGAGATCCGCATCGTTTTTCTTAAACGCATCGAACAGTAGCGACCAATCTCCCGAGAATCGAACGTCGTATTCGATGATCCAATAGTATTTGTAGTGAGGGTGCGCCCGAAAGAAGTCGATTGCCGCCAGATGGGGATTTCCTGGAATCAGAGTATCGCCCATTATCCGAGGATATTTTTTCTTCAATTCCGGAAAACAGAACACATGCAGTCGATCGCGCAGGGATTTGGGGGGCGTGGCGTTGCCGTCATTAAGAACGTAGAAGTCGCCGTAGGGACGGCTTTGTTGTCGGAGCGTCTCAAGGGGTTGGACGGCCTTGGGGACAAACAGGTGAGTCAAATAGATGATTGCAGTATCCATCTGGTATTTCCTGTTGCAGTAACCATAATGTTGCCCCAGACATGCGCGTCTGCCTATATTACCACAATTACCCTCCCCATGTCGAGCACCTCATCTGCGGGGGCTGATAAGAAATCCTGGCAAATCGTCACTTTGAGCGAAGCAAAGAATCTCGCCGGTATCACCACTGCCCTATGCTTAGAGACTGCTTTTGGCGACTTTGCAGCTTTCCAGGATGCGTTCCAGAGCTTGTTGCAACTCGTTGGGACGGACGGGCTTGCTGAGATAGTCGTTCATGCCGGCCGCAAGGCACTGCTCACGGTCGCCTTGCATGGCGTGGGCGGTCATGGCGATGATATGGATCGGCGGACGGTTTTCTTCTTGTTCACGCGCGCGGATAAGACGCGTGGCTTCGTAGCCGTCCATTTCCGGCATCTGGCAATCCATCAGAATGACGTCGTAAGGAATTTGTCGCAGGGCTTCCAACACTTCGAGACCATTGGAGACCCTGTCGGCTCGATAACCGAGCTTGGAAAGCATCTTTAACGCGACTTTTTGGTTGATGGGATTGTCTTCGGCCAACAGCACGCGCAGAGGATGTTGTTGATCGATAGGGTGCTCCTCGGGCGGCCGGGGCTTCGGCTGCTCGGCTTGAGACGGAGCGGTTTCCGGCAGAATCGGCTCGGTCGGCATTTGCTCAGTTGTTCTTGCCACTTGGACAGTGAAGTAGAATGTGGAGCCTTGGCCGGGGATGCCGGGGCTTTCCACCCACATGCGTCCGCCCATGAGCTGACAAAGGCGATGGCTGATGGCCAGCCCCAGACCTGTGCCGCCGAAACGTCGGTTGGTCGAGGCATCCACCTGCATGAATGGCTGAAAGAGTCGCTCGCGGCGGTCGGCGGGAATACCCAGACCGGTGTCTTGGATGGCGAACTGGAGCTGGTATTGATCGTCGCCCCTGCATTCGCCGGATAGCGAGACCAATACTTCGCCCTTATCGGTGAACTTGACGGCGTTGTTAAGTAGATTGACGAGGATCTGACGGAGTCGGGTGACGTCTCCGATAAAGTAACGCGGCAGATCGCTTTCGACTTCGTAAGCCGCCTTGAGGCCTTTCTCGACGACCGCCGGTCGGATCAAGTCGAGAGATTCCTCGATGCATCGGACGGGGTCGAAGGGATGGCTTTCTAGTTCTATTCGGTCGGCTTCGATCTTGGAGAAGTCGAGGATGTTGTTCAAGATCGTCAATAGAATGTCGCCGCTGTTGCGAATCGTCTCGGAGCAGTCGCGTTGTTCGGTGCTGAGTTTCGTATCCAAGAGCAAGCCGGTCATGCCGATGATGGCGTTCAAGGGCGTGCGGATCTCATGGCTCATCGTGGCCAAGAATTGACTCTTCGCAATGTTCGCGGCTTCGGCGAGGTTTTTGGATAC
>CAZNMP010000166.1:0-6832 GCA_964573875.1 uncultured Planctomycetaceae bacterium
TTCTCAGCACCTTGGCCGCCGCCTACGCCGAGACCGGTGATTTCGATGCGGCCGTCAAGTGGTCGTCCAAGGCCGTCGAGATTGGCGACAAGGAGCACGACGATTCGTTGAAGACCGAACTGGAAAGCTACAAGGCCAAAAAGCCTTGGCGAGAATTGCTCACCGAAGAAAAGGCGGTCGAAAAGAAACCGGCGGAAAAGAAGCAGACTCCCAAGAAATCTGAAAAAAAGAGGTCGGCCGAAAAGAAATCCAAGGAAAAAGAGCCGAAAGAAAAATAGCATCGCCTGGGCTTTGCCCTTGAGAGATATTTTCTCTTTGCTTTGATGCGGCGACGAAACGCTCGTCAATAACCATATAAAGAGGCCCGGCTCCAGGGTATCTCGTTCACGCCGGGGCGCGCGAAAGTCACTTGGAACAGTTGCAGGGCGCCGCTGCTGAATGCCGCGCAGGAGCCGGACAAATAGAGCCGCCACATGCGCACGAATCGCTCGTCGTACATGCGGGCCACCGACGCGGCCGAAGCCTCGAATCGTTGCAGCCAATGCCGGATCGTTTTGGCATAATGCAACCGCAGATTCTCAACGTCGAGAATCGAAAAACCGCACGGCTCGAACAGTTCTATCATTTCGCGCAACGACGGTGGATACGTGCCGGGGAAGATTCGATGTTCTATCCAGGGATTGATTTTCGCGGGCTGATCTTGCCCGATGCTTTGGATCAATCCGCGCCCCATCGGTGAAAGACAACGGTGCATCATGCGTCCAAATTCGCGATAATGGCGGCTTCCCACGTGTTCCAACATGCCTAGCGAAACCAAGGCATCGAATCGCCCGGTGATGTTGCGGTAATCGTCCTCGATAAATTCAACACGCGAGCCCAGCCCTTCGGCTTTTGCCTGCCGGCGCGCATATTCGGTTTGCGGCTTCGAGATATTGAACGATTTCACCGTTACGCCGTAGTCTCGCGCCATCAACAGAGCCAAGGCGCCCCAGCCTCCTCCCACTTCAACCACGCTTTCGCCCGGTCGAAGCCAAAGTTTTCGGCACACATAATCCAGCTTGGCGCGCTGGGCATCTTCCAACATCAGATCGGGTGTGGAAAAATACGCTCCGCTGTATACCATCGCATCGTCGAGCCAAAGCCGATAGAAGTCGTTGCCGATATCGTAGTGGTGATGGATATTCTGGCGCGCACCGGTAAGCGTGTTGGGACGTGCGCGATACATGGCGCGCAAATAGGCCTGGATCCTGTTACCCGATATGCTTACATCCGCCAGTGAACGATTCACGGATTCCAACATCGATACCAAATCACCTTCGACCTCCAAGCGGCCGTCGCTATAGGCGTCGCCGAAACAAAGATGCGGGTTGAACAACACTTTCCAAAATGTCACCCGGTCGCGGAATACAACTCGGGCAACAGGCGTTGTCGCGGATTCGGTAATTTCCTCGCCATTCCATAAGACCAGGCATAGCGGCGGATCACCAAGCCATCGCAACAGCCGATGTGCAAGGCGACGTTCAAGGTTCCACAAACGCCGGCCATCCGGGCGCATACAGGCGTCTACGGAATGGGCCAGGGGATCTTCTGCCGAAAAGCTCTCAGACCTTGGTGCTTGGACGATGGGAGAATGAGGGGGAGACATAAAAACACCTCCTGCTTCTGCCACGACTTCCGCGTAAAAAAACTACACGGGCGATACAGTTGGAAATGTCAGTCTCAAGCAAACGACACGCTTTTATTTTACCCCTCGCAAGATGAGAATCAATCTGCCAGGCGAAAACTTCCCCCCCCAGCATGTGCGGCCTTTCCCTTGGTATGAACCGGATAGGGGGCGCTATTTTTTCCCCAGCCGCCGCTGTTCCTGGAAAAATTGGCTGAGAATTTGCGAGCATGGTTCGGCCAACACGCCGACGACAATCTCCGCGCGATGGTTCAAACGCGGATCATCGAGCAAGTTGAATAGTGTTCGGACCGCACCTGCTTTGGGATCGGCAGCGCCGTAAACGACCTCGGGAATTCTTGCTTGCACAATCGCGCCCGCGCACATGGGGCAGGGCTCTAGCGTAACGTAGAGCGTGCAACCTTCGAGCCGCCACGATTGCAGCGATTCCGACGCCTGGGTAATGGCGATCATCTCGGCGTGGGCCGTCGGATCATGAAGCTGCTCGCGCTGGTTGTGGGCGCTGGCGATTACTCGGCCGTTATGGATAATTACGGCCCCGATGGGCACTTCGTTCTCCGACATCGCCAGCCGGGCCTCTTCCAATGCCAATTGCATAAAGTGTTCGTGCATTTTTTCCGTAGTCTCGATTTCCCTGCATTGGGAGGCAAGCGTGAACATGGCTTGCTCCCAAGTAAAAACTTATTTCAACGTCAATTCGATCGGCTTTGCCAGGACGTTTGTCTCGACACCGCCTTTTCCCAATCCCACCACACGAAGCAGCACCGGCCCCGCGCCGAGCGTGTTGGGAGGAATCTCGATTTGCCCCGCTTCTCCAACAACGCGCCCCACGACTCGGCTTCCTTGCAAGACAAGGATTGCCGTCGAACCGGGCGAACGTGCGGCAATCGTTAGCGGTTTGTCGGCTCGCGGCAAAGCAGGATTGGCAAGCGTGGCCTCGATGGTACGGCCGTGGTTCTCGGTTTTCATGGGAACAATCCAACGCCCTTGCGATTCGATCGGGGCGGGGCCAATTGCCACGACGCGAAGTTCATGATAACCGTCGGATAGTTTTGCCGTGTCGAACACAAGCTTTTCGCCCGGGTCACACTCTGCTGCCCGCAGGCCGTCGATAAACAAGTCGAAACGTGCAACGGGCTTTTTTTCGGACGTTGTGGCCGAGGGCGTCAGCGACAACTCGCCTCGCACCGTGGCGTCCGTCTCCAGGCCGGCAACCTTGATCTTGGGAATTTTCGCCCAGGGCCGGCAAAGCGGGTCGCCGACGATCAGCAATTGATAAGGACCGTAGACCGACTGATAAAAGGCCTCGGCCAGGGTGCAACCCCGGGCATAATGCACTTGGATCGCGGGTGAAGGAAATTTTTCGGGGATTGCATACGGCTCGGTTACGGTGCCGCTGGCGCCGGCCGCTCCGTTGCGTAGAAATTCGGAAAGGGGCGTTTGGCCCGCACCAGATTTCATCACGCCGCCGAAACTGGTGAAATGTTCGCAGATAGCACCGGGCAAAATCGTGCTGCCCGACGACTTCCAGTTGAAGTCGGCAACGCCCATTACGGCACCTTGCACGTCTTTTTTATTCATCGGCATCGTGCCTTCGACGATTTCTCCCGCGACTCCGAGCTTTTTCAGGCTTTCCACCATCGCAGGGAACAGTCCCTGGCGAACCTTCGAGCGAATGTCGCCGTTTTGCACGAAATAGATCGTGCCTTTGGGGGCCGTGCCGTCGGCAATTGCGCTACGTTCCAGATAGCGAAGCACTTCGTCAAGGGTGTTGCCGCGTCCCGTCGTTACGCCGAGCATCGTTGAAAGAAAATAGCGATGGCCCTGTGCGGCAATGCCCTCGCCTTCGGCACGGTAGAACCGATTGCCGCGAAAGCCCTCACTCGGCATTTGTTCCGGCTCGGTGATCGGCAGTCGCATGTAGTTGTTGATTCGCAAGCTGAAGTAGTCGGGCCGTTCGGCGATCACGGCCTGCCAAAGATACGTCAAACTGTTGATCGAGCCGACCGGTGTGAGCTGTTGAGGCCAAGCAGGCTTATTGGCCGGCGGCTTTTGATCCGGTTTCTTAGCGTCGGGTTTGTCTTCAGTTTTTTTCCCTTCCTGCGGGGGCGTCGTCGGCTGCAACATCTCGGCGAACTTGCGCACGTCGCTGTCCAAGGCGATGCCCCAGGGAAAATCGCTCGAATACACCACATAGTCGATCTGGTTTCCTAGACGCAAACGGTCGATCGTATGCAAAATCGGAAGCAGAAGTTTTTTGCGGAACGTTTCGATATCGCCGGTCTCCGCCTTCACCGGCCAAGGTATGTAGATGATATTGTTTGCCGGAATGCCGCGTAGCCGTGCATAGTGGTTGGCGATGGTCAACGAGTTCGCGCTCTCGGGATTAACCACCAGCAACACGCCTTCCGGCCCTCCGCCCGCCAATGCGCATGCCGGACGGCCAAGCAACAGCGGAATCGATAGGAAAAATGCAAGAATGGCAATAAACCCGCTATCCTTTTGGGAACGGGTTAGGGCAACACCCATGGGCCATCGAGCATCCTGTCCTCGGCAAACGTGGGCGCGATGCGGAAACTTCTGAAACGGCGGGGAAATCGTTTTCATGCCGGATGCTTGCTCCAAACCGTCAGGATTTCCACCACCCATTCCACCGATTCCATCATTTCGTCCAGACAGGCCCATTCCAAAGGCGAATGGGGATTATGGCCGCCGCAGGAAAGATTCGGCGTCGGCAAACCCAATTCGGTCAATCGCGAGCCGTCGGTCCCGCCTCGCACGATGGTTAGCTTTGATGGACGGCCGAGCTGATCCAAGGCCAGTTGGGCATGGGATACGGCACGAAGCTCTTGTGCCAAGCCTTCGGCCATGTTCCGATACTGCCGGTCGATATGCACGGTGATATCGGCCGCGGGATAGCTGGTTTTCACCGCTGCGGCCGTTCGCCAAAGAAGATCCGCCTGTTCGGTCAATTTGGAGGCCTGAAAATCGCGCAACAATATCTTCATCTTCACTTCGGCCACACCGCCGGTGATTTCGTAAGGATGCAAAAAGCCCTCACGTCCCTCGGTTGTTTCGGGCGACAGCCCTTCGCGCGGCAATCGCGCCAAAAAATCGGCCGCCACGCGCAGAGCGTTGGTCATACGCCCCTTGGCAATCGAGGGATGGATATTTATCCCGCGAATCGTCACCACCGCTTGGTCGGCTGAAAACGTTTCGACGTCGATCTCGTTGCTGCCGTGCCCGTCGAGGGTGTAACATACGGTTGCGCCGATTTCCTGCGGTGTAATTTTATCGACGCCCCGGCCGACTT
This sequence comes from uncultured Planctomycetaceae bacterium, assembly GCA_964573875.1. Taxonomy (GTDB): domain Bacteria; phylum Planctomycetota; class Planctomycetia; order Pirellulales; family Thermoguttaceae; genus CAYWGR01. The sequence goes on from CAZNMP010000166.1 coordinate 4,998, forward strand.
CCTCATCGCAGGTAAAACAGATCCGTACCGGACCGTGCGGAATCTCGGGATGTTCGACGAGCCATGCGGCGGTTTCCATGATGATCGCCACGCCCGCCTTGTCGTCGGCGCCCAGCAGGGTTGTGCCGTCACTCGTGATGAGTGTGCAACCTTGGAGCAGGGCCAGTTCAGGGTTGTCGGTTTCGCGGATCATGCGGGCGGGATTGCCCGGCAAACCAATATCCCCGCCTGCATACCCCTCGATCACTTGCGGACGGATGTCCTTGCCGCTGGTTTCCGGCGAAGTGTCGAGATGGGCGCACAGGGCAATGGTGGGCGTCTTCGCTTTGACCGTGGCAGGAATCGTCGCCAGCACAATGCCGTCCCGATTTTGCCGGGCATCGACAATGCCAAGCGTCAAAAGCTCCTCCACCAGCAGTTTTCCCAAAACAAGCTGACCGGGCGAGCTGGGATAGCTCTCCACGTCGGCCATGGCCGTGGTGTCGATCCGCACATAACGCAAGAAACGCTCCAGAAGACGCAGACGGTTCATAAGAAAGCAGCTCCGTCGGGTTGAATCCGGTTGTTTTTCAGATCCCCCCTATCTTCCCCGAAATGCTCCTGTTTTGGTAGGCTAGGGGCCAGTGAAACTGCAAGCAATTTAGTTTTTTTGTTTTCGATCCTCAAAAACCCTAGCCCCCCAGCCATCATGCCCAACGCCGTTCGCTACCTGGTGTTCGATACTGAGAGCATTGCCGATGCCCCTTTGGTGGCAAAACTGCGTTATGCCTCCGAGGGACTTTCGCCCGGCGATGCCGTCCGCCGGTATCGCGACGAGCTGATGGAAAAATACGAGAGCGACTTTGTGCCCTACAGCTTTCAAATTCCGATTTCCGTGGTGGTGGGCAAAGTGACCGAGGATTTCGGCTTGGAAGACGTCGTCGTTCTCGACGAACCCCAGTTCCGCCCGCATGTCATCACCGAAAAGTTCTGGCGCGGATGGGAAAAATATCGCCGGCCTACGCTGGTCAGTTTCAACGGTCGCGGATTCGATCTGCCTTTGCTCGAACTGGCGGCCTTTCGCTATGGGATTAGCGTCCCCGGTTGGTTCCAAGGCGCCGGCAAGTCGTTCGACCAACCGCGCAACCGCTACAACATCGCCGCGCATATCGACCTTTGCGAATTGCTCACCAATTTCGGTTCCACGCGATTCACAGGAGGGTTGAACTTGGCCGCCAACCTGTTGGGCAAACCGGGCAAAATGGATGTTCACGGCGACATGGTTCAGGATATGCACGACGCCGGGCGATTGGCCGAAATCAACGATTATTGCCGTTGCGACGTGCTCGATACCTATTTTGTTTTCCTCAGAACGCGCGTCTTGCTCGGGCAGTTGAGTCTCGATGCCGAGCAGGAGCGCATCGCAAAAACCAGGCAGTGGCTAGAGAGCAAGGCCGAGGGTTCGCCTGCCTATCGGATGTATCTCGATCACTGGGGCGATTGGTCGAATCCCTGGGAAAAAGACGAAGCGAAAATTTCTTGACAAGGGTTTTTTGCATCCTATAATTCAAGCGTTGGGAGGTTTGGTGCGATTGCCTCGTCGCCGGCCTTTCAACAGGGACACCACACGAGGCGTCAGGTCGATTCCCGTGGTGGAAGCCCGTTACCGGCCGATTCCTGACAGGCCGCTGGCGGGCTTTTTTTATGCGCCTGCGGGAAGAAATTCATGCGTCTGGAGGCGATAGCCTCTCCCGGCTTGGGCTCTCCGGGGTAATGCACAGTCACGGGGAATGCCGCCGCGCGAATCGTCCGCGATTCATGCGCCGCCGCTCGGTTGAAGGCTTCGACATAATCCC
>CAZNMP010000167.1:0-6818 GCA_964573875.1 uncultured Planctomycetaceae bacterium
GCCAATTTTCAATGCCGCCTGAAACCTTCGGATAACGGAAATTCTGATCATCCATCACCTGATCTCCGCTAATGACTAATCCCCAATCCCTTTTTACTAATCTCTGACTCTCAGCCTCACACTGCCTGGATGCACGCAAGCAAGTTGTCCGATGGTTTTCATGGCGTCGGCCATGGCGCCTTCGGCCGTGGTGTGGGTCATTATCACCAAGGGGACTACGTTCGAGGCGTCGTCTTCCTCCGTCTCGTGCTGGATCACGGAAGCAATCGAGATGTTGTGAGCTCCCAGAATGCCTGTAATCTCGGACATAACGCCGGGGCGATCGTCTACGTTGAAACGAACATAAAAACGGCCGGGCACTTTCGACGGATCGCGCATATTGACCCGCGCCTCGCCCTCGGCCGACCAGAGATTCAACATGCGGAAGGTAATGGCGGTGCGGCCGGCGATGGTGTTCATCACATCCGCCACCACGGCCGAGGCCGTGGGCATTTGCCCCGCGCCAAGCCCGTGGAAAAACACGCGGCCGACAGCATCGCCAACCACGCGGACCGCATTGTAAGCCTCGCGCACTTCGGCCAGCGTGGTTCCGTGCCGAACAAGCGTGGGCGAAACATGCAATTCCAAACCCTCCGGCACAAGCTCGGCAACGGCCAGCAATTTGATGCTGTAGCCAAGTTCCCGGGCATAGCGAATGTCGGCCACATCGACGATATCGATGCCGGTGCGCGGGATGCTGCGCCAATTCACTTTCGCTCCGAAAGCCAGATGGGCCAAAATGGCCAATTTCTGGGCGGCGTCGCTTCCGTTGACGTCCATGGCCGGATTGGCTTCGGCATAGCCTCGTTGCTGGGCCTCGGCCAAAGCCGTGGCATAATCGGTGTTGTTCTCCTGCATCTGCGAGAGGATGAAATTGCTCGTGCCGTTGAGGATGCCGTGGATCGATTCGATTTGGTTGCCGGTCAAGCTTTCACCAATGGCCGCTATGATCGGAATCCCGCCGGCGACGGCCGCCTCGAAGGCAATCGATCGGCCGCATTTGCGCGCGGTTTCAAACAGTTCCGGACCATGCTCGGCCAGCAACGCCTTGTTGGCGGTAACAACGTTTTTCCCACTCTGCAAAAGCTTGAGCACGATGGTTCGCGCGGGCTCTAGGCCGCCGACAAGCTCAACGGCCGTGGTAATATCGGGATTATCGATAACCTGAGCAAGGTCGGGGGTCAATACACCTGGGGGTAATGCGAAATTCCGCGACCGTTTTAGATCGGTATCCACAACATGGGTCAGTTCCAATTTTCGGCCCAAACGATGCGCGATCCGATCTCCCTGTTCCAACAACAGACGAGCGACGCCGGAGCCGATCGTTCCGAATCCAATAATGGCGACTTTTGCAGTGTCCATAGAGCGACAACCCCTTCGATTTCTTCAAAATTTGTGTTGGAATCCTCTATGGTAGGGGATTTTGCGGTCGGGCGTCAAGGTGATACCCCGAATGGACCGGGCCGATCAGTTTTTAGTAGGGCGGGTCGAGCGAAGCGATGGCCCGCCTTGAATTCTTCGCAAAATGGCGGGCCGTCGCTTCGCTTGACCCGCCCTACGCTTTTCCTAAATTCAACAATTGATTGGCCCTGCCCGAATGGACCGGCTTGCAGAAGAACGATAAATCACCATACTTATTGCCGTTGGGTATTTTTTCGCATATCGACTTCTGTTTCCGTTTTATTAAAAGGCCCCATCTTGGAACCGAACGCCCTCGATTTTTTCAAAACATTGCTCGAAACCCCGAGCCCCTCGGGTTACGAAAGTACGCTGCAACAGGTTGTTCGTGATTATGTGGCTGGTTTTGCCGACGAGGTTCGCACCGATCTGCATGGCAACGTCATCGTGGTGAAAAATCCCGATGCGCCGCTTCGGGTCATGCTGGCCGGCCATTGCGACCAGATTGGCTTGATCGTTCAGCACATCGACGATAACGGATTCCTCTACGTTCAGCCGATCGGCGGATGGGATCCTGAAATGCTCATCGGGCAACGCATGACGGTTTGGGCCGCCGGAGGACCGGTCTTTGGCGTTATCGCCCGCAAGCCGATTCATTTGCTTACGGAAGAAGAGCGCAAACAAGTGCCCAAGATCAAGGATCTATGGCTTGATATTGGCGCCGCGAACAACGAAGAAGCTGGGAAAATGGTCCGCATCGGCGATGCCGTAACCGTGGAACTCGAGTTCCATACCCTGCGGAACAATCTCGCGGTTTCGCCGGCCATGGACGACAAGGCCGGCTGTTGGGTGGTGATCGAGGCAATGCGACGGGCATGTCGGAATAAAAAACTTTCGTGCGGTCTCTATGCCGTTTCCACGGTTCAAGAAGAATTGGGGCTTCGCGGCGCAAGGACCAGCGCCTTCGGCATTGATCCGCAGGTTGGCGTGGCTGTGGATGTCACCCATGCCACGGATTGCCCGACGATCGAGAAGAAAGAAGAGGGCGATATACGTCTCGGGCGCGGGCCTGTTGTGCATCGCGGTCCGAACATGAACCATAAAGTCGTCGAGCGGTTGATTCACGCCGCCGACGACAACAAGATTCCCTATCAATTGGCAGCTTCGGCCCGCGCTACGGGCACCGATGCCAACGCCATCCAGATCAATCGGGCAGGCGTGGCTGCGGGATTGGTCAGCATTCCCAACCGCTACATGCATAGCCCCGTCGAGATGATCTCGCTGGATGATATCGACCGTGCGGCTGATCTGCTGGCTCGGTTTGTTGAAGGCTTGGAACCGACGGCGGAATTCACGCCGTAGTGCATTGCCTTCTAGGGCCGTTCCTCGTCGGGATCGGTAACTTCCAATGGCTTGATCGAGCTCAACGAGCCGAGTGCGAGAAGCTGTGGCCAGAGGAAAGCTGCGCCGATGACGACTAGAATCGTGCCGGCGCCTCCGGCGACGACCGAGATGACCGGCCCAAATAGCCAAGCAGTGAGCCCCGACTCCAGTCCGCCGAGATCGTTCGAGGCAACGATGAATACGCCGTTGACGGCCGACACGCGGCCGCGCATTTCGTCAGGCGTTAGCATCTGAACGAGTGTGTGCCGCACGACAACGCTGATATTGTCGAGCGCTCCGATGAGGAACATCATCAACAGCGATAGCCAGAACCATTGGGAGAGACCGAAAATCACCGTGGCAACACCAAAACCAGCGACGGCCCAAAGAAGAGTTACGCCGGCGCGGCGCATCGGCGGCATGTGGGCCAGAAGCATCGCCATGGAGACGGCCCCAATAGCGTCGGCCGCTCGAAGGACTCCCAATCCGATATTACCGACCTGGAGAATATCCTTGGCGAAAATCGGCAGCAGGTAAGTGGCTCCGCCCAACAGCACGGCGAATAAATCGAGTGTGATGGTGGCCAAAATGAGCTTCGTATTCCATACGAAATGAATTCCCGCCACAACGCTTTTCCAGGAAATCGATTCCGCCGGGCGTTCGGCTTGCCGATAACGGACAAAGGTAATAGCCGCTAGAGAAACAAGCCGACAGGCCAAAACGACAATGAGTGCCGGGGCGGGGTTCTGCCGCGTCGGTTCTTCGGCCCAGGTCATAATGCAGCCGGCAACGGCAGGGCCGGTCACGATCGCCATATAGAAAACGGAACTGTTCCAAGCGACGGCATTCGGAAAATTTTCGGTAGGCACAAGTTGCGGCAACAGCGACGCGCGCGAAGGGCCGCCGATTGCTTGGCCGATTGCTCCGATTCCCAGAAGTAGAAAGATCCAAGGAGTGGATCCGCCGTACAGAATTACCGTTAGCAAGCCCGTGGACGACATCAACCCTAGCAGAAGAGAGAGCATCATCACGAGGCGGCGGTCGTAGCGGTCGGCAATTTGGCCGGCCACAATGGCCAACAGCATGACCGGCATTGCCTGGACCAACCCGATCATTCCCAACGCCAGCGAAGCATCGGCACGATCGAAGATGCTCACGAAATAGACGCTGATGGCCAACGTTTCGATCTGCTTGCCAAAGGTGACCGAAAACCAGCTCAGGGCGTAGTAACGGAAGTCGCGGTTCCGCCACGCAGCGTAGGGATCGGGTTTGGTCAAGGCATCGGTCATGGAACGGATATTTTGACGGGGATCCCCCCCGTGTGCAAGGTCATTGCCAGCCGAGAATAAACATCCTACATTAACAGTGTAAGACAATATCGAACAGGAAAATGTTCTCAAATACTTCTCGGAAAGACAACGAATGGATAATTCCTGTTCGCCGCTGCCTCAAGTCATCCTCAAACCCCGCAAGGCCCGCCCTTTTTACGGCCGTCACCCTTGGGTGCTGGATTCTGCCGTAGATCGCGTGGAAGGCGCCCCCGCCGATGGGGACATCGTCGATCTCCTTTCCGAGAAGGGGAAATTCATCGCCCGGGGTATTTTCAACAGTCGAAGCCGAATTCGCGTGCGGCTCTACACTTGGCGGGTGGCCGAACAGCTCGACGAAGCTTTCTGGCAACGTCGCCTGGAATCGGCCATACGTTTTCGCGATGAACTTGGTTACGGCGATCGCCAGGGCGCTGCCCGATTGGTTTTTAGCGAGGGCGACGGCCTGAGCGGCTTGATTGTCGATCGCTATGGCGACTATCTCGCGATCCAGGTGACCGCCTTGGCGATGGCAGTGCGACTGCCGCAGATCGTGCCGATGCTTGTCGAACTGGCACATCCCCGGGGCATCGTGATTCGCACCGAGCGCGGCGTAAGTCGGACGGAAGGCATCGAACTGCGTGACGGTCCCTATTGGGGCAACATGCCTGAGGGGCCGCTGGTCATTGTCGATCATGGTCTTCAATACGAATTGGACCTGGCCGAAGGTCAAAAGACCGGCTTTTATTTGGATCAACGCGAGAACCGCGTGGCAGCAGCCGGCTATCTTCGGAATCGCAAAGTGCTGGATATGTTTTGCTACAGCGGCGGTTTTTCGATGAACGCCGCGACTGTCGGCGGGGCCCGTGAAGTGCTCGGCGTGGATACGAGTGAAAAAGCCGTTGAGTTAGCGCGTGCCAACGCCGAGCGAAACGGTTTGAAAAACGTTCGCTTTCAGTGCGGCGACGGATTCAAAACGCTGGAATCGTTTGTCGAAACTCAAGAACGGTTCGGCGGCATCATCCTCGATCCGCCCAAGTTCGCCCGAAGCCGCGGCTCGCTGGACGAAGCTTTGCGAGCATACCACTGGCTGAACCGGCTAGCGGTTTCTCTGTTGGAACCCGGCGGCATCCTGGTGACCAACAGTTGCTCGGGCCATGTGAGCCGCGAGGATTTTCTGTACATGCTGGTGGGCGTCGCCCAGCATACGGGGCGTGAAATTCAAGTGATCGAGCAGCGAGGCGCATCGCCCGACCATCCCATCAGCGCCGCCTGCCTGGAAACAGAATACTTGAAGTGCTTTATCTGCCGGGTTGTGTAACTGCGCCCCTACTGCCCTTGAATAATAAATCAGGCCATGTCCACCGCGGAAGCGGACATGGCCTTTATTATTGGATCTTGTTGATTATCTCAAACTACTATTCCTTCCGCACTTTGCACTTCGGCAAAGCCTTTTGGAACTTTTGAATCGCTTCTTTGGTAATCTTGGTTTGATCCAGATTGAGCGACTTGAGATTCTTGAGCCCTTCCAGTTGCGGCAGGCCGGCATCGGTGATTTTGGTCAGCTTGAGGTTCAAGCTTTCCAAAGCGGTCATCTTGCCGAGGGATGCCAAGCCCGCATCGGTGATATTCGTGTCGGTGATCGTCACGTTCGTAAGTTTTTTCAAGCCGGTCAGATTCTGCAGGCCGGCATCGGTGATGCGGGTGTGCCAGAGATCGATCCATTGGAGATTGGAAAACTTGGCGATTTGCTTCAAGGCTTCGTCGTTCGCTTGGGTCTCGGCCAGGTCGAGTTTTTTCAAACCCTTGGCATTTACGAGTTGTCCCAAGCCGGTCCCGGTAATCGGAGTATCGCGGACGGCCAATTGCTTCAGGCCGACCAAGCCTTTCATCGACTCGAAGCAACCATCTGTAATGTTGTAGCAACGGAAAACGCTGAGGTCTTCCATCTTGGTAAATTTTTCGAGAACTTTGAGGCCCATATCGGTGATTTGAGCGTCTTCAATCGAAAGGGAAGTCAATTGGGTGAGATCGGCCAGATACGAGAGGCCCGTATCGGTGACGGCCGTGTTCCGAAGCTTCAGACTTTTGAGACTCGTCAGTCCTTTGATTTGCTCCAAACCGGCGTCGCTCACCTGGGTGCAGCCGCGCAGATCCAGTAGTTTGAGCTTGGTGAGCCCCTTGAGTTCAGCCAAACCGGTATCGCCGATGTTGTTGTAGAGCAACGACAGATACTGGAGGTTGGACAAATCCTTGAGGTGGGCCAAGCCGGCATCGGTCATGTAGGTGCTGCGGCGAAGGTTCAGAGATTTCAGCTTGGGCAATTTCTTAAGCACCGCCAGCCCGGCATCGGTAATATCGGTGTTTTCCAGGACCAGTTCGTTGAGATTCTGGAAGGCTTCAAGATACTTGACGCCTTCATCGTTAATCTCCGCGCCCCAGATGGCGAGTTCTTGCAAGTCGGTGAGTGCGCCGAATAATTTAAGGTCGGCATTCGTTGTCGAACGTTCGATAAGATCGACGCCAATGACTTTCTTCTGGTCGTTGTATTGGATTTTACCGCGCAATGCCTCGATACGTTTGACGGCTGCCGCAACGTCCGCATCACCGGCGATGGCTTGGGAAACGGCGAGACTGGAAAAACAACCCAATCCCAACGCTAGCAACAAAGCGAACTGACATTTCATGGAA
>CAZNMP010000168.1:0-6809 GCA_964573875.1 uncultured Planctomycetaceae bacterium
CGCTTTTCGGATCATAGCCGCCGTATCCCCCGCCGATGCCCACGATTGGAATTTTCAGCCGCCGCAGGGCGTTGGCCACCCGGCTGTCGTCGAAATCGGCGATGATGCCGTCGCCCGACCACCCGCGCAAGTCGGGTATCTTTTGGCGGCGGCCTTCCTCCAAATAGATGCTCCATCGCCCCACCTCGCGCACATAGGCCGCCACGCCCTGCACGATCTTCCGGTCGTAGGGCTGCGACGAATCGATGATCAAGGCGACCTTGCGAAGTTTCGGCATGTATTCAGGTGGTGAAATAGTGAAAGAGATTGACGCAATTTTGACAATTGACAACCGCGTCTTTCGGCTGCTACTCTATATGATATCGTGCGTTTCCCTCCAGCACAACATTTTGGTAGGAGTTGCCCGCCCATGAAGTTGCTCACCCCAATTCTCGTTGCATTCATCCCCATTTTCGGTTTTCTTAGCGCAGCGCACTCCGCCGAGCCGATCAGCCCGCAAGGCGAGCCGATCAAGCTGTTCAACGGCAAGAATCTCGACGGCCTTTACACATGGCTTAGCGATAAGAAGTACGAAGATCCCAAGAAAGTTTTCACGGTCGAAGACGGCATGTTGCACATCTCCGGCGACGGGTTCGGCTATGTGGCCACCAAGAATTGCTACAAGAATTATCATCTCGTGGCCGAGTTTCGCTGGGGCGAAAAAACCTGGCAGTCGCGGATTAAGAACGCCCGCGATTCGGGCCTGATCGTTCACTGTGTCGAGCCGGACGGCAGTCTTGGCAACGTCTTCATGGCCGGCATCGAGGCTCAGGTGATCGAAGGCGGCACTGGCGACATCCTTGTCGTGGGAGGCAAACGGGCCGATGGAAGCGGCATCCACGTCTCGCTCTCCGCTGAAACCGTCAAAGGCCCCAACAACGCGACCGTCTGGAAGAAGGGGGCGCCAAGGTCAACTATCGAAGTCAAGGGCGAAGCGGTTTCGCGAATCGATTGGTACGGCCGCGATCCCGCTTGGAAGGATACGATTGGCTTCCGCGGCAAGCAAGACATCGAAAGCCCCGGCAAAGAGTGGACCCGCTTGGACGTGATCTGCGACGGCGGCCATATCCAGTATCTTGTCAACGGAACGTTGGCCAACGAAGCCTTTGACGTGTCGCCCTCTTCGGGTAAGATCCTATTTCAGACCGAAGGGGCGGAAATCTACGTCCGACGCTTGGAATTGCTGCCCCTTGGCAGCGAGAAAAAGGAATCGAAATGACCGCGAATCGACGAGCCGTATTGTCGCTGTTGGCGCATCCGGATGACGCTGAGTTCATGTGTACCGGCACGATGATGCGTTTGGCCGCCGCCGGGTGGGAAGTGCATATCGCAACGTCCGCGAACGGCGATTGCGGCACGATGGTCGAAAACCGTTGGGATATCGCTTCCCGCCGCACGAAAGAAGCGGCGGCCGCCGCCGCGCGGATCGGGGCCACCTACCATTGCGTCGGCGAAAACGACGTGCTGGTCGTCTACGATAAACCGACCGTCCAAAAATGCATCGACCTCTTCCGGCAGGTCACCCCGCAGTTGGTCTTCACGCATTCTGCCTTGGATTACATGATGGACCATGTTATGACTTCGCACTTGGGCCGGGCGGCCAGCTTTGCCTACGGAGCGCCCAATGCCTCCCCCTTCCCGCTGCGCGAAGGAAGTTGCGTGCCGCACCTTTATTACTGCGACACTCAGGAAGGCATTGACCCGCTGGGCAACCCCGTGCAACCGACCACCTGGGTTGATGTCGCGGGGCAATTGGAAAAAAAGGCCGAAATGCTCGCCTGCCATGCCAGCCAGCGCGATTGGCTGCGCGACCACCACGGCACCGACGAATATCTCGATTCGATGCGCCGTCATGCAGCCATGCGCGGTCGTCAGGCCGGCATCGCCGCGGCCGAAGCCTTCGTGCAGCATCGCGGCCACGCCTATCCCAAAAACGATTTACTGGCCGAATTGTTTCCCATCATAAAATAAGGTCACACATTCGTTCGTTTTTTGCTTATGAATGACCGAGAGCTAGAAGCTCCCGGAATGTGTCTGTTATTGCCATTTGCTTATCTTCGCGTCTTTAGATTGATAATCGTTCTCGCCACACCCCTATGGAAGCCGAGGAGCCCCGCCATGCTAAAGCCCGCCAACGCCCAACTCTCGCGTCGTTCTTTCCTTGAAAAATCCGCCTTCGTGGCCGCCGGTGCGGCTGCCGGTCTTTCGCTGGCCGGCTCCGCCCATGCCGCCGGCAGCGACGTCATCAAAATCGGTTTGATTGGTTGCGGCGGCCGTGGATCGGGGGCAGCCGTCAACGCCCTGGGCGCCGATCTCAACACCCGACTCGTGGCCATGGGCGATGCCTTCGCGGATATGCTCGAAGGTTCGTTGAAAAATCTCAAGTCCACTCCCGTCGGCGACCGCGTGACGGTCGATAAGGACCATTGCTTCGTTGGGCTTGATGCCTATCAAAAAGTCATCCAAAGCGATGTCGATATGGTGCTTCTGGCCGCGCCGGGTGGATTCCGGCCCTTGCATCTGAAGGCCGCCATCGACGCCGGCAAGCATGTTTTCTGCGAAAAACCGATGGCCGTCGATGGCCCAGGGCTCCGCAAAGTGATCGAGGCTGTCGAAATCGCTAAAAAGAACAAACTTGCCATTCGCGCGGGGCTTTGCAACAGGTTTTCTCCCGTCTATCAAGAAACCCTGCAACGTATTCTCGATGGATCCATCGGAGACATCCTTTCGATCTATGCGGCCCGCATGGGCGGCTCGCTCTCGGCCAAGTTCAACGGCCAGCGGAAACCCGGTTGGGGCGATCTGGAATGGCAGATGCGAAACTGGAGCAATTTCTCTTGGCTCTCCGGCGATTGGATGATGGAAGTCGCCTGCCATGAGGTAGATAAAATCGCATGGGCGATGCGCGATGTTCCGCCTGTCAAGTGCATCGCCTCCGGTGGAAATGCCACGCACCTGTTCGGTAATGTCTTCGACCATTTCGACGTATACTACGAATATGCGGACACGACTCCCGCCATCTTGAAAACGCGTTATCAAGACAATTGCTTCAACGACTTCCGCTTTATTTACGTCGGCACGAAGGGGCGATGCACCCTGGGTTGGGAAACCGCCGTTATCACCGGCCCCAATGCATGGAGTTCGAAACGGCCGAAGCCGGGAGCCCCCAACCAGTACGACATCGAACACCAAACATTGTTCCAAGGTCTCCGCGCTGGCAATCCGCCGAACGACGGCGACCGCATGGTCAAGACGGTCTTGATGTCCTTGATGGCTCGTATGTCGGCCTACTCCGGCCAGGAAATCACCTGGGATATGGCAATGAACTCGAAGGAAGACACCATGCCGGCGAACCTGAGCTGGGATATGAAGCTGCCGGTGCCCGAAGTGCCAGTGCCCGGACTGACGAAATTCGTGTAATATCCTTGTAAAAAAGGCATCCAAACCTAGTCTATTCGGAAGGATTTTGAACATGGCCCGTTTTTTGAGCAAAGTGGCTCCCGACTGGTGGGACTATACGACGCTGGACACGCAAATCTTGGAAGATGCGGCCCGGCTGACGGTCGAAGACATGCAAAAAATGACCCGGCCGGGTTTTCGCGTTGTGATGTACGATACGCTTGAAGACCTTTATCTGGCCGAGGCGCTCGAGTACATCGACGCTTGGCGGCAATCGACGCCCGACAATCCGGCCGGCATTTGCGGTCCGATCGGGCCGACCGAACAGTTGCCGCTCGTGGCTCGGCTGGTCAACGAGTTGAACATCAGCCTTCGCGACGCCCATTTCTGGGGCATGGACGAATGGGTCGGCGATGACGGCCAAACGGTGCCAATCACACATCCCTTGAGCTTCGCCCGGGCCGACAAGGAATTGTGCTTCGACCGGATCAAACCGGAGCTGCGCATACCCGAGGACCACCTGCATTTTCCCGTCGGCGATCTGCACGCCTATTCCAAAACCTACGATCAGATCCGCTGCGTGGTGATGCAAGGCGGACAGGGCGACATCAAACATTGGGCCTTCAACGATCCGCCGCGACGCGAAGGAATGCACCGTGACGAACCGCCGACACCGGCCGAACAACGCAAGCTGGCCACACGCATCACGGCCTTGCATCCAATGACGCTCATTCAGAACGCGCGGACCTCGGGCGGCGGTCAGTTGTCGCTCGTGCCCACACGCGCCGCGACCGTCGGCCCGGTCGAAACCTGGAAAGCGGAAAAAGTCTCCATCTGGCAGGCAGGCAACCACGACAATCCTTTCGGCATGAGATTGACGACGCTCATGATCGCGAAAAAGATCCCCGATGCCTCCGTGCCGATGTCGCTCTTGGCCGACCATCCGAACGTGCAGTTCAATTTCTACCGCAAAGCCATCGGCACCGTAGCGACCGAAATGCACTAAGGGCCTATCCCAAAACATAAAATAAGTCCCCTCTCCCGCCGGGAGAGGGTTAGGGTGAGGGCTGTTCGTCCAAAAGATACCTGCTTTATTCCTGGTATTGCTTTATTCCTAGTTCCGAAGCTCCAGCTTCGGAACCGAAACAGGTTAAAGTAAACAGCGGTCCCATTTCCAAGAAAAGGGACCGCTGTTTTTTATTACGACATCGCAAATTGGAGTGTTCCCGTCAGCCGCCTACGGCTTCGGCAGGAAGATCGCGGCATTTTCGCCAAAGGTCGCTTTGCCGTCCTTGCCGTTGAAACGATACTCGATCGTCAATTCCTTAACGGTGCCGGGCGCGGGATCGCCTCCGAAGGTTTCGTTATAGCTCGAACCTTTCAGGAGGATCATCGGAATCCCGCGGAGGCCTTCGCGAACCTGACCGGTCACATCCTTCCTGTTATTCCCAGCGCCGTACTCGGCCTTGATGATCTCGATTTTCACCTGCTGCAAGCCGATCTGAGCGAGAACTTGCTGGGCCTGCGGCGAATTGCTGCCGATCTTCTGCACGATCTGAAGAATCGCCTTGCCCGCGTCGGCCTTCAGCGAATCGTTCTTCGCCAATTCCGCGGCCATCTGCATGCTTTCCAGGCTGGCATAGCGTCCCAAAACAGTGAGAATCAGCTTCTTTTCAGAATCGTTCTTGGCGATTGAAATGGCCGTGCGGCACATCTTCACGCGATCCTCATTCGACATGGGGAACTGACGGCTCATGCGGATATACGCGCGAACCAACCGCGTCTCTTGCTTCGGATCTTTCGTCACGGATAAGAGCTTGACCAACACCGGCGCGGCATCCAGCGTCATCCATTTACCCAGCAGGCGAGTGCCGGCATCTTGCAGCTCGACGTTCGGATCCACGGCGGCTGCGGCAACGGTCTCCAATGCCTTTTTGCCGCCTACGGCAGTCAGCACTTCGAGAAGTTGGATCTTCGCCGGAACTTTAGCTGATGGCATTGCCGCCACGAGCTGCCCGGCACAAGCCTCAACGTCGGCCATTCGCGTGCAGGCCGTCTTCAACGCACGGAGAGCTGTTTTGGCCTCTTCGGCATTCTCCGGCATAGCGGCCACGCGACCGATCAACACCGAAAGATCCTTGAATTCAACAGCATAGCCGAGCGTCGTCAGGGCCTGCAAACGGACCTGCAAATTGGGATCCGAGGCAGCCTTAACTACCTCGGGAACAGCCGCCGTCAACACACGGTCGCCCGCCAGTTGCAGCAAAACGAGCTTCTCCTTCCCCACGGCCTTGGACAATCGTGCAACGATTTCCGCATCAACGTCCTTGCCGGGCAGATCGGCCAGCGATTCCACTGCGGCTTGGGCCAACTCGGGTTTTTGGTCTACCGCAAATTCCAGCAAAAGCGGCACGCAAGAAGCATTACCAAGCCGCTTGAGCAACTTGGCAATCGTGATTTTGACAGTATCAGGGCCAGACTTAGCGGCCTGCAACATGGCAGGCAATCCCGCCGCGTCGTCACGGTCGGCAATCGCCAAAATCAGCAACGATTGCCGCTCCGGCGTCGCCTTGGCGAATTCGGCGGTCAGGGCATCGGTCGCCTCACGACCGGGCAACTCGCGACCCACCGTCAAACCGAGATTGAACAGTTGCTTGTCGTTCGAACGCAGCAATTCAACCAGGATCGGCACGCCGGCCGTTTTACGAGCAAGAATCGCACCACGGGTTGCTTCACGCAAACGCTGTGCGGGCAAATCAGTCTTGCTGCGCACCAGGTCGTAAATCTTCACGGCTTCGTCGGCCTTGCCGGCCGCCAAATGTTTCTCGGCGCAAAGAATGCAGCCTTCGGCCGCCGCTGAACGAACGGCAGGAACCGTGCCGACCAATGCACCTTCCAAAACAGTCAATGCCGCCTCGTCGCCGATGTGCCCCAAGGCCACTGCCGACGCCGAAGCGACCTCGGCATCGTTGTCCTTCAGTTTGGCTGCCAATAAAGCAACGGCCTTGGCGTCGCCGCGCCGTCCCAGTGAATTGATCACGCCGATCAAGCAACGGCCGTTGAGCTTGCCGAGCGAGTCGCGCAACGCATCTTCAACGGCGGGATCGGGAATCGCCTCGAGTGCGATGCGTGCCCAGGCTGCCATGTGTTCGTCACCCAAGAAAGGCGCCAGCGCGGGGACGGCATCCTTCGAGCCGCACAGAGCCAATTGTTTGCAGGCCAGGGCTTTTTCGCCCGGCTGTGCATTCGACTTGAGAACCGCAATTAACTTCGTTTCACGTTCCTTGGCGGCAGCCGCTTTGTCTTCGGCAGCCGACGAAACAGCGGCAACAATTGCGGCAATCGCGATGGCAAAAAAAGCGTGATTTTTC
>CAZNMP010000169.1:0-6808 GCA_964573875.1 uncultured Planctomycetaceae bacterium
ATTTTGAGGAACGAGCAGAACAGCGGTCCTAGCCGTGCCTGTTTTTCGTCGCGAGCAGCCAGCACACGCTGAACAATTGTCTGATCGCAACACCAGTACCAAATGCCGATCACGGGATAGCCCAACAAGATTCCATACCACGGTTGATTGCTTGGATCGCTGGAATCACGCATCATCGAAAGAAAGTTGCCGGTTCCCCAGTCGAGATATTTACCTTCCGATATTTTTAGCACGCCATTGAGCGGGTGCGGATGACTGGCCAGCGTATGGCTCAATTCCGACCAACCGCCGACGTGATAAAATCCCACGGCGGTGATGCAGACGGCGCCGACCAGCAGCAATACGGTCTGAATGCTCTCGGTCCAAACGACGGCCAGGAGTCCGCCGATCATGGTGTATACGCCGGTGAGCACTCCGAGGGTGATGATGAAAAAGGTCATGGCATCGATGCCCAAAATGGTTGCCGAGGGTTCCAAGCCGAGGATGCCGCGAAGCACCAATGCCGCCGTGTATAGTGCCACGCCGATGTGGATGACGATGGCCGAGAAGATTGAAATGACGGTCAGCCAGTCACGGCAGTTGCGATTGTATCGACGTTCAAGAAAGTCGGGCAGCGTCGCCGTTTTGGCTCGCAAGTAGAGTGGAGCGAAGAAAAGCGAGAGCAGAACCAGTGTGAAACCGGCCATCCACTCGAAATTGCCGAAGACAATACCGTATTTGTAGGCCGTTTCGGCAAAGCTGATCAAGTGGACCGTCGAGATGTTGGCGGCGAACATGGCCAGGCCGATGATTGGCCAGTCGAGGGTGTTGCCCGCTAGGAAATAATGACTTCCTTCACCGTTGGAACGGCGTATCCGTCCCGCCCAGCATCCTATCCCCACGACGGCGACCAAGTAGGCCAATACGATGGATAGATCGAACCATGACATCTGCGGCGATATGACGGTGGCGTCGATCATGGTGTGGTCTTGCTTTCGCGGTGGGCAGGATTACGAATTTCTATCGTATCCGTTCGGTCCGAATCGTTGAATAGACAAGATTCACAAAATCATATATAATCTTAACTATGGCCGAAACACATATCCTACGAGAAGAGGCGTCTTTCTCACTTCTTGCCGGAGGGTTCCACCGGTGCGATCCCTCTTGGAACAAGGTAAAAGACGGTCTGGATCAGTGTTATAAGCTGTATCTGCCGGTGCGCGGCGAGGCGCGGCTAACGCTGGATACGCAAGAGTTGTCGTTGAGGTCGGGCGAGGCATATCTTATCCCCGGTTATCACATCAAGGACCAAGAATGCGTGCGTCGCATGGACGTGTATTGGATCCACTTCGTGCCGGATTCGCTCCGTCTGGCGTTTCTGATGTCGCGCATGGCGAAGGTATACCGCTGGCGCCGGCGTTCGCGGGAGTATTGGCGGGCGACATGGAAGGAATTGCCCGGCTTGTTCGAGAAAGATGCGGGACTGCTTTTCCTGCGCGTTCAGGCCATGTTGGCCGACGTTACGGCGCAAGCCCTGGAGGCCTTCGACCTCGGTCAGGTTGTCGGCATGGATCCGCTGTTCGAGCAACTCAAGCCGGCGATTGCATTCATGGATCGGCATTTTACCGAAAATCCATCACTGGCGCGGATTGCCGCAACCGTGCATTTGGCCCCGAACTATTTTCATCGAAAGTTTACCGGCGTATTTCATCGCACGCCTTTCGACTACATTCTTCAAAGACGATTGAACTTGGGCCGCCGGCTTTTGCTCAACCCCGAAATGACCCTGGAGCGGATCGCCGCCAATTGCGGTTTTTCGAGCGCATTTCACTTTTCCAGGCTGTTCAAGCGACACTGCGGGATGAGTCCGAAAGATTTTCGATCGCGGATGCGGCCTTGAAAAGCGGCCGATGAGGCAGAAGACAAGCCCTCTCCCAGGATGGGAGAGGGGCTTAAGAGACCGCATCGATTCAGTCGTTCGATTCCGTTGCTTGACCGGTGATTAGATCGAGTGGAATGGAAACGCCTTTGAGAACGCCTTCGCAAACCAGATTTTGGTTGACGAAGCACTGGAATTCGCAGGTCATGATGGAGCGGCGCAGCTTGAGAAGCCGGCTGACGATGACGAAGCGATCGCCGGGGCGCACGACGCCGCGGAAACGCACGCCTTCGAGGCCGCCGAAGCCGACGATGCCTTCCATCAATTGATGCCGATGGCTGAAATAGCTGGCCAGTTGTGCGGCAGCCTCGCACATAATAACACCTGGCATCAAGGGCATGCCGGGCATGTGTCCGCGAACCCAAAATTCGTCGGAGGTCAGGTCTTTATAGCCGACACAAATAAATTTCTCCGCATCCTCATAGCAAATTGCCGTGAGTTGCTCCATTTCAAACCGCTGTTGGTTGCAGCTACGAATTTCCTCGATGTCCGCAACGACGTTGTTGACGTCGTATTCGGAAAAATCAAGGATAAGTTCTTTTTTAGCCACGGCAAAATCCTCCGCGACGAGGGTCAAGTTAGGTGCGAACGCTACGACGCTTGGCCTTGCGGGCCTTGGCGTTGGCGGGACGTTTGCCGTGATTGGCTTTCTTAATGGTACGGGTAGGTTTGGCCATAACGAGGTCACTCCATTGGATCGTAGTGTTATACAAATAGCACGCTGATTTTTCGCGTCACCGCACGTGTGTTCCGCGGGAATCGCACGTTATCAGAATGGAACTATGCTAAAGAATCCCTTAATTTAACAAGTCGGCCGTTGGATGGGAAGACTATAGCCAGGGGTTTTTGTAGGCGGTTTCCCCTCATGGGGTGGGTGCGTTTTTGGGTTTATCGCCCTTTTTAAGCTGACTCTGCAGTCAGTTCAGCCAATCGGGCTAATAAATCCCGTGCGGCCCCGGTATCCAGGGCTTCTTCCGCTTGCTGAACGGCCAAAAGAATGGAGGGCGAACGGCCGACGGTCCAGATGGCGGCGGCGGCATTCGCGACCACGATATTACGCGCCGGGCCGTGATGGCCGGCCAGGATCGCCCGGATGACCTCGGCGCTTTCCGCAGGGCCGCTGACCAACAGCGAATCGCGGGTGGCCGGTTCCAGTCCGAAATCGGCGGGGCTCCATTGGAATTCGAGCAGCCGGTCGGCGGTGACGTCGGTCACATCCGTTGCGCCGTTGAGGGTGACTTCGTCCAGTCCATCGGTGCCATGCACGACCAGCGCGCGGCGGATGCCCAAGAGTTGCAAGGTTTCGGCCATTTGCGGGCGTAGTTCCGCATGGCCCACGCCAAGCAGTTGGAAGGGGGCCGAAGCCGGATTGGCCAGCGGACCGAGGATATTGAAGATCGTCGGCGTGCCGATTTTTTTCCGAACGGGCGCGACATGCTTCATGGCGCTATGCAACAGAGGCGCGAAGCAGAAGCAAATGCCGAGAGTTTCCAGGCAGTTTTCCACGCAAGCGGTGTCGGCCTCGATGTTGACGCCCAGGGCGGTCAGGACATCGGCCGAACCGCTACGGCTGGTGGCGGCGCGGTTGCCGTGTTTGGCTACGTGTACGCCGGCTGCGGCGGCAACCAGGGCCGCGGCCGTGGAGATATTGAACGTTTTCGAGCCGTCGCCGCCGGTGCCGCAGGTGTCGATCAGATCGGTGTGCGACGAGCGGATGGGGGTCATCCGTGCCCGCATGGCGGCGGCCGCGCCGGCGATTTCCGCAATGCTTTCGCCCTTACGGTGCAGAGCTGTTAAGAGCCGGGCGATGGCGTCTTCGGTGCAATTGCCATCCATGATTTGGCCCATGACGGCGGTCATTTGCTCCATCGGCAAGTCGCCGCCGGACTCAATAAGTTGGATTGCAGCTTCAATCATGGGGCTCAAACCATTGAAATTTCCATCTTTTGACCGGCTTGCAGGATGTTATCGGCCGGCAAGTCGATCACAATCGAATTTCCTTCACAATGATGTTGGGATTGCAATGGATGGCCGTCGATAGTCACATTCACGGTTTTTGACGCGGCATCTTCGGCCAAGGTGAACGTTAATTGTCGCAATCGCAATTTACCATATTTCAGCTCGATCGTCTCCTGTTGCGCGTTATTCTTTCTTTTTTGGCTAAACGTACCCCAGCCTTCGGCCGTGGTGAACGGGGCACGGAAATTTTCCGGGGAAAGCCGCGGGGCGAAGCTTAAGGAGCCATGCGGACCGTTGTATTGGTAGCCGCAGGCGGCCAGGAACACGCCGTAGCTGGCCATCGACCGGGCGTAGTGGTCGCCGCACTCGACTTCATTCCAAGGATTGCGCCGCGAAGCGCCGTAGCGGTCGTGGACGGCCCGCTCGATGGCCAACCCTTCTTGCAGCATTCCTTCCCAAATCATGTGACCCGCCACTTGATGCTCGAAGCCGTTCATGCATTCGTTGAAGTAGAAGTCGAAGCCCTCTTGAAGTCTGGCGGCGTCGCCTTGAGGCCAGGAACACATCAATAGACCTGCCTCGCCGGCCATGGCGTACCAGCGGCCGGGCTTGTTCTTTTCGCGGAACGGGCCCACATCGGGCGTGAAATTGTATTTCCAGAGCGATGCTAACGCCTTTTTGACGTTCTTTTCGTTTAGAATTCGTCCCAAGCCGACCTGATAGGCCCAGCTTTGACCAAACACCTGATCGATTTCGCAGCCGTTGTGCGAGCCGACACTCTTGGCATGTGCCTTGTCGGGGATCTGGTAATAGTATTCACCGTTGAAAAGCTCGCCGTCGATGCTCTTGCTGCCCCGTTCGGCGATTTTTCGCATCTCGGCGGCATAATCTGCTTCGCCCAACTCCTTGGCCATTTCCTCGCAAGCCCGGGCGGCGGCAATGTAAAGCGAACTGAGCCAGGCTACTTTGCCGAACCACGGCTGATCGAGCGTGTTGTGCTGCGGGCCTGAGAGCAGGCCGGAACCGTCGTCCATTTTCACCAAGCATTGCATGGCCAACTTGATTTTGGGCCAAAGCGATTTCAAGAACTTGTCGTCGGGCGACATCTGGTGCTCGCGATAGGCGCGCAGGATGCAACCGGCTTGGCCATCGACGGCCAGTCCGCAGTTTTCGCCGCGATGATTGATAACGCCTGTCTTGAGATCCAAGGCGGTGCCAAAATCGGTCCGCGTACGCAAATCGCGTTCCAACGAAGGGAACAACCGGCCGACGGCATGGGCGTAATGCCAAACATGGGTGCAGGTGCCTTCGCAACAGCCGACGCCTTCCCAACCGTAGAATCGGCCGTTTTTGAACCAGTGGCATGTCGAACTTGCCAGGATCGATGTGTTGGCCATCGTGCGGTCGAGGAACCAATAGGGCAAGGTCGAATCGTACCACGTGTCGCGCCAAAGTCGCGTTTCACGGCTAAGCCGATCGAAGTTTTTGGCCACATAATCGGCCGCTTCCGATGCGGAGGCAAATCGCGTAGCGTAGTATCGACCGCCGTCTTTCAGATTCAAGTTTGGGAATCGCCACGCGATTACGAACGTGACGATCGTCGATTGGCCCGGCGCGAGCGACAGCTTGCGGCCCAAGACGCCGATGAGCTTTTCGTGCATCGGTTTCGATGCTTCCGATGCACCGTTGGTGAATTCTTTCTTCAAGGCGTCGAGCGAAATATCGGCCGAGGCGATGTCGTTTTTTTGTGCGTCCAGAAGACTCAGGGCCACTGTGCCGAAATCGGGCTGTTCCTCGAATTTGACGAGCGGTACAGCCGGTTTGTCGCTAAACACGATTTCCGCCGCGCCGATGTTGCCCCAGGAGCCCTTCTGAGCGTCGACGATTTGCAGTCGGGCGGTTTTGCCTTGCCACGTGCGAACGTCGGCCGACGCTTGCTTCATCTTGTTGTCGTTTTGGCCCGTGACGGACCAGACCGGCTTACCATCGATGAGCAGGTTTACGCAGGTTTTTTCAACATAATTGCCGCCGCCGACCCAGAGATTGATGAAGTTGCGTTCGATCGTGAAAGGTTTGCTGGTGAGGGTGCCGAGTTGATTGTCTTTTTCGCCGACGTCACGACCGGGGGCCGTCGCGTGTGAATTGACCACTCGCGGACCTTTTGAACCGACATCGCCTTGGTAATCGGGGATTTTGGACTTGAGGATCGGGCCTGTGCCGAATGCCGTGCCGGTAACTTCCCAGCCTTCGTAGGTTTCTTTCTGGAACTTCTCGAAGACGATATCTTCGCGCGGAGCGGGCTCGGTCGAAGGTTCCGGCGGGATCGCATTGCATTCCAACAGGTTCAGGGTTGCGCCGCGCTGAATTTGATTATGTCGCCGGCCGGGACCGGATTTTTCGGAAAACATGCACACGGCATTTTCAAGCCAGCCGATCAATTGGCCTTCGACCGGCTGATTGCCCGTGTTTTTGACGGTGTACCGCATGATCGTCGCGGGCAGCGACGAATCCTCGGCATTCAACGGAATAAACGGCGAGAAGGCTTCGAGCGATACCGCGACTGGCAAAGTAGGATCGGCGTATTCGACCTGTCCGATCGGGTATTCTCCGCGGAAGGTGATCTGCGAAAAGCCGGTGTGATCGAGTGTGTGGAACGTGTCTTTGCCGTCCGAGGAAATCTGCAATCCGAAACCTTGTTCCAGCGGATAACTCTGCTTCAGGGGATTTGCGTAATGCTCGGCGCCGGTCGAAATGTTCTGGTTGAAGATGTCCCAATGCCAGAGTTTGCCATCGCCGCCGAGATAAAGCTGGCCTGCGCAAATGCCGCCGACGGGCATCCCGATTTTTTCCAATTCTGCGCCGCGGTAGACGGTTTTTTGTCCACGGGCGAATAGCGATTGCACCCATGCCGGATCGAGTTTTTTATCGGGC
>CAZNMP010000170.1:0-6767 GCA_964573875.1 uncultured Planctomycetaceae bacterium
AAAAGCCGCATTGGCTGCCTGCAATGCAGTATTCAAATAGCGATTGCCTAAAACAACAAGGACGCAATTACGGGACTGCATGCTCTACAGAGAATCCGCTCTCTGTTTGGTGGGCTTCGTTCTGTTACTAATGTTAGTACGAAATAAACCCACGGCCTACGGCCGTGCGATCCTGGGGGCTAAGCCGTTCCGGCGTGCCCCGAAATAGCATACGCTTTCACTCCGGGAAAGGCCCTGTTAGCCAGGAGAGAAAGTGTATGAAGGATTTTGAAAGTTTGGCACATGTGCGTTGGGAATGCAAGTATTATGTGGTCTTGATTCCGAAATACCGACGGAAAGTGATCTATGAGAAGCTACGAGTGGCCATAGGTGGCATTTTGCGGGAATTATGCAAGCAGAAAGGCATTGGATTGTTGGAAGGACATGCTGTGAGTGATCGTGTCCACCTGTGCTTGAGCATCCCGCCCAAGTACAGCGTTGCGTATAAGATTGGTTTTTTGAAAGGCAAGAGTGCGGTTCAGATACATCGGGAATTGCTGCACGAACGTCGGATGGCCGGTCTGCACTTTTGGGCTGGGTACTGGGTGAGTACGGTTAGTCGTAACGAGGCCACGTTGCGTCGGTACATACGGGAGCAGGAAGACCATGATCGTCAACAAGGACATTTGTTCAATTAACCAATAACACTAACGAAACCCCAACGGGGGCTTTACTCCTCGCTTTGCGAGGCAGGCCAAACCCGCGTCCTAGGGGCGCAGTCGATTAGAGTCGTTGCCTGCCATGCGCATTTGAGGAAGTGAAAGGATGGCATACCGTGGACCTGTATCAGTTGTGGTGGATTCTTGAAGACCTTGGCGAATATGGACTCGCCGTCTTCATCGGAATGGTCATTCTGGCCTGCACCGATGTCGGCATCATTAGCATCTGGTCCCTCCGAAGTAATGCTCCCTGGATGTTTCGTGTTGGAATTGTTTTAGGCAGCATCTTGCTCCCATCACTTATAAATGGATGGGACATTGTTTTCGTGTTTCTCGTGCAATCAACAGTATTCTATGTTATTGCAATTCCATTGACTCGTAATGTTGTAGGTCGTGAAGAATATCTTTCCTCGTCCTGTGAACACGATGTATCAATGTTCTTAAATTCTACAGGGCTATCAACTGGGGCTGTGCTCCGAGCGGTTGCATCCACAGCAATTGTCGTCGGCTTGTTGTTCTGCATGCCGAGCGAAGTGTGGAAAGAATGGAAATGCCTGTCAATGGTCGGAGTCGGTTTTGGTATTTCTACGGCACTTGCATACTGGACAATTTTCTTTGTCAAGTCGCTGATGTGGCGTTTTGTGATCGGCGTGATGTATCCAATAGCCATTCCAATAATTGGGTTTCTGTCAATTATTGCTGCCGTGTTCTACCGAGAAAGAACATCAGGAAAGACGCATTGCGAGAGCAATATAGCGAATATTTCAACCCGGCACGCCAATCCACATTTGTTTCCGACGATAGTCGCAATCACTGGCGTGTTCTTGTTTCTTCCCCCGGCCTTGTTTTTCATCTTGGTTCTCGCTCGAATATCGTTACTCAACGCGAAGACCGTCAATGCAGTAGAATACGATTATTTGATCTCGCAAGGAGAAGAGTTGAAAAGGGTTATTCCAGAATCCGACTTTAGCAATCAAGCCCTGTCACAATCGCAGTTGATGGCGCGGCGACAGATATTGAAGGCCGTGCGCGCTAAACTTGATGCTTACCATGAAGCACATTCACCGCAACTTGCATATGATTGTGCGCGAAGGATGAACGCTTTTCTGCAGTTGCACAAGGCTTTTCTTGCGGAAGCAAAGTTGGCGAAAAAAGAGAATCATGCGGCAGACGAAGCCGACATCTGCTTGGATATCATCCGTTTAGGGCATGCCGCTGTTGCGGGAGGAATAGCTTATGATATTATCGTGGACCGATTTATCGAGCCGACTGGCCTAGAACAGTTACAGGACATAGTGGGCCATATCGACCAAGCAAAGCAGCGGCATATTAGAGATGTACTTGAGTGTGCAATCAATCGCCAGGAATCGCTTGAGATTATGATCGTAAAGGATTCGATTTGGGGTTCACGCCCGTTTGTTTGGCGAGGTTGTGCTGTGGATACCATTATGAGGATAACCACTCAGGAACCTGTGCCACAACAGAATCTCAGGGGGCTGTACTATCAAGTCAAAGAAAGGCGTGAACGACTACTTTGTGAACTGCGAAATCTAATTGCTGATGGGAAATGATGCTGTCCGAGTGTGTCCTAGTGTCCTGGTCCAACAACCTTTGACAATCAACCTGAAGGAAAACCAAACCCCAAGCTAGAGTGATGGCTGAAACGAGAAAAAGTGAAATTTGCGACGACTTGGCCGAACTGCCGGCCGAAAATGACGAGTGTTCTTTGACAATTCGGTGATGAGTTGAAGCTCTCGATGCGATGAGCGCGCACAGGTAGCGCAAGCCCAGCGGAACGTGCGAGTGCGTTGCTCAACCCGCACGTTTCATCGCAATGGTGGGCAGGTGTTTTCGGCCGCGATGGTAGGAGCCTAAACTGTCCCTATAAGTAGATCGTCTTGGCCGGTGCGAATCGGGGCAGTAACAATTGGTAAATCACCATGAGTCCCTGTGCAAATCTATCGCATACTAAAGGAGAATATGATGTCAACCGGTGACGAGCAGTGTGTTGTCGGGTTACCTCTGCGGCATTCGAGGTTGCGGATAGTGTGGTTAGCAGGGCTCGTGGTGATCGCCCTCTTCGGCGTTACCATGATCTGGTTGACAATTGGTATTCATCGCGCGCAGCGACAACGAGAGACCATTGCCGAAATTACCCATGCCGGTGGACACATATATTATGCCTACCAGTGGGATTTTGATCACTTTTGTTATCATCTGCGAACGAATGCGGAGCCGCAGCCATGGGTGCCGGAATTGTTGCGGCGGATCCTTGGCGACGATTTCTTTTATGACGTTGTCGATGTCTCTCTGAAAGACGGTGACGATGCAGCCATTGCAAAGCTGAGGATATGGAAGAACTTGAAGGGACTAAACATAAATCGATGTACGATCACCGACCGTGGGATGGAATACGTGGGGGAGTTCTCCAACTTAGAGGTTCTGTGGCTCGGCGGCTCTCCAGAAATCACATCTGCGGGATTTTGTCACCTAAAGCGGCTATCGAGGCTCAGGGAACTCAATATCGACCAATGCCCGATCAGCGATTCGGATCTTGTAAACCTTAGCGTCGCCACCGAACTTAGAAACCTCACGCTGATGCACACGCATGTCAATGGTTCAGGTCTTGCGTACCTGAAGCCCCGGAATCTGACGGATCTTACCCTTGACAGCTCACCAGTTACTGACGATGGGCTTTCCGGCATCAAATCACTGCCCAACATCACATGCTTTTGTTTGAATAGGACTCTGGTGAGCGATAAAGGTATGGTCTGGCTGAAGAATCTGAACCTCAACCACCTGGAACTCGATGGGACTCGTGTGACAGGGACGGGACTACGATATCTTCGGGGTTCAAAAGATCTCGAAGAGTTGTGTCTTGTGGACGCTCCCGTGACCGACGAAGGCTTGGCTGTCATCGGTGGATTCTCTCGCCTCAAAAACCTCTACTTAAGTTCCAATACATTTACCGATGCCGGGCTCCCCAGCCTGGGTCGGCTGGCTCAAGCTGAAATACTTTCCATGAAGAACGATAATCTTAGCATATCAGCGGTGAAGGATTTGGAACGTCGCTTGGGACAAAACAACTGCGTATGGTGGGACTCGAAATTCAAAAGCAGCTCAAAGAATTCAAAGAAAATTTCAAGGAGCGACAAGTCTCAAAATATTGTCCAGCCGAAACAGTGAAGCGAACACAGGTTACGAGCGAGAAAGGCTGAGTCACTGTCCTAGTCCGTCGCTCTTTGACAACCAACGCGAAGGAAAGTCGAACCCCAAGCCAGAGTGATGGCTGAAACGAGATAAAATGAAATTTGCGACGACTCGGCCGAACTGCCGGCCGATAATTGCGGGAGTCGTATGACAAATTAGCAATATGGCCACCTTGACCGATCCCGTGAACAACACGACCAGTTGGACTTACGATCATCGCGGCCGTGCTGTACAAGAAACCAACGCCCTGAGCGCAAATCGCACGTTCACCTACGACGTTTCGGGCAATTTGGTCAGCAAGACCGACCGCAATGGTCGAGTGACTGAGTACGCTTACGATTACCTGAATCGTGGCACCAACGAGTATTGGAAAAATGGTTCGACCACGGCGAGGACGTTTGCATTCACTTACAATCGGCTGGGCGAGTTGCTTACAGCCGTCGATTCTGCTGCCTCGTACACATATTCTTATGATGGTGTCGGACGGGCGACCTTGATTGCTGCCGGCATCACTGGCCTAACGCCCACCGTAACGCTTGCGCAATCTTACAACATGCTGAGCCGTCGCTCCCAACTCGCCGCCACGATTGGCGCAACCGCCGACTTCGTCAATTCGTATTCTTATGACGGTCTCGGTCGCATGTCGAGCATTGCGCAATCCGGCGTAACTGGCGGCAATGCAGTTGCTGAAAAACGTGTTGACTTTACCTACGACAATGGCAACCAATTCGCCAGCATCACGCGTTACAACAACACAGCTGGCACGCAGGCCGTTGCTGGCAGCACTTACGCGTTCGATCAGGCAGGCCGTTTGACTGCGTTGTCTCACGCCAAGGGTGGCAGCACATTGGCCGGTTACACATGGACCTTTGACGCCGGTAATCGCATGACCGGTCAAGTCAGTGCCCTTGACGGTACGGCCGCCTATACCAACGACGCTGCCAGCCAACTCACCGGCGCTGCTTATACCTATCAACCGTCGCTTGATCCTGAAACCTACGCCTACGACACCAACGGTAATCGTACCAACAACAATTACACTGTAGGTACGAACAACCGGCTGACTTCAGATGGCATATATACCTACACCTACGATGCCGAAGGCAACCGCACCTCACGAATCAATAATTCCACTGGCGCAACGACTCGCTACACATGGGATTATCGCAATCGCATCGTGCTGGTGGCCGAATACGCCGATGCGAACCTTTCGACGTTGGCCAACAAAACGACCGAGTTCATTTACGACTACCTAAATCGCTGGGTAACACGTACCACCGATCCCGATGGCGATATCGGCACAACTACCAAACAACAAACAGCTTTCCTCTACGATGGCAATCAGATTGTCGGCCAATTGGAGGCAACCAATGACACGCCATCGTTGGCTCATCGTTATGTTTGGGGGCCGACAGTCGATCAAATCTTGGCCGACGAAACCGCCACCTCATTCAACACCGCTGGCAGTGTCTTATGGCCGCTTACAGACCACTTGCAAACAGTCCGCGACATCGCCAGCTACAATTCTGGTACAGACACGACCGCTATCTCCAACCATCGTGTCTACAACGCTTTTGGCAAAGTGACATCGGAAACCAACTCTGTCATCACTTGCATCTTCGGTTTCACCGGTCGAGCATTTGACGTTTCTACAAGTCTGCAGAATAATTTGCATCGCTGGCATGATTCAATGGTTGGCAGATGGATAAGCGAAGATCCAATGGGGTTTGGTGCTGATGATCCGAACCTCACTCGTTACGTTGGCAACAACCCTGTGAATACAATTGATCCGAATGGGCTTAGCGATCTATTCTGGTCGTTTTCAAATGAACAGGTGGATCCATATCTTGCGCAATCACAAGATCCAACAGCGCCAAATTTCGTCATGCCCAACTATGAATATGCGGCTAGAACAGCGCTAAGATCTACGGAAGATGTAGTGATCGAAGCAGGTATCACTGTAGCTACGGAGGGACTCGGTGGAGTTGCTGGTAAACTATGGACAGCAAAAGCAGCACGAGCGGCAAAGGCAGCAAAAGCAGTAGAGTCTCTAAATAGTAATGTTCCAAAAGTGAAAGCCTCATGTGTACAGCAGGGGTATAGCCGTGTCTATCGAGCCGTAAGCGAGGCTGAGTACCAGGACATTCTCAAGACGGGGCAGTTCCGATCAGGGCTGAATTCACTGGAAGGGAAGTGGTTCGCGGATTCTGTCGAAGGTGCGCAAGCTCACGGCAAGGCGTTGTTCAGTAAGGGCAAGTTTCGCTTGATCGAAGCAGACGTGCCCGATAACGCCCCCAGCCTGTTCCGACAGCCTAACCTCGACGGTCGAGGTCCGGCCCGCTACATACATTGCGACGACTTGAACGGTGTTACGCCCCGGCCACAGTAAGGTAGCAAAGATGGTTATGACGCGCGCTGTTGTTGATTGGATACCGAAGGAGCAAGGTGGGAGAAGACAACCGCCTGCTGGCGTTGGTTCTCCGCCGTATGCAACGGTTGTGAGGTTCGTTGACACCACGGAGCCGTGGCCCCCACCCGTGGCGTGGTCACTTGTGGTGGAGAAGGATGAATCGTTAAGCGAAGAATACCGATGGTTTGCGGACGTGCATTTCCTGATGGACGGCGCTCCGCATGAGGCGCTTATTCCTGGACGCGCATTTGAGTTGTACGAAGGCAACAAGTTGGTTGCTCGTGGAAGGATACTGTCCTAGTCCAACAACCTTTGACAACCAACACGAAGGAAAGCCGGACCCCAAGCCAGAGTAATGGCTGAAACGAGAAAAAGTGAAATTTGCAACGACCTAGCCGAACTGCCGGCCGAAAATGACGAGTGTTCTTTGACAATTCGGTGATGAGTTG
>CAZNMP010000171.1:0-6756 GCA_964573875.1 uncultured Planctomycetaceae bacterium
GTCCAGCATGGCCTGCAACAATTGCTGCCGCAATGCGGAATCCCCTGATGTTGTTAGCGTATCCATGGACATCCCCTTGGACCTATTTTCCCCTATAATACGCTAGCATCTTGCTATCCAGCTTTGGGGGGGCGGCCATGCGAAATTGACGCATTTTTCAAGAAAAGTCTTTGGCGCGTGCGCAAAAATCGCGCTGATAAGGCGCAGAGAAATGATGTGCCCTGTCTTTTTCCAGGGTTGCGTGAAACGCCGCATTCCAAGTTTTGGATGCCCGCTTATTTATCGGGCTCGATCACGACGGCCGTGCCGTAGCAAAGCACTTCCGTGGCCGCCGTTTTGCCGCCGACCTCTGAAGCGTCGTAGCGCAATCCGACGACGGCATTCGCGCCGACCTCGACGGCATGTTGAATCAACAAGTCATAGGCATGTTGCCGGGCCTGCTCGCACATCTCGGTATAGGCGCCGATTTGTCCGCCGATGATGCTCTTCAGGCCGCCCAATATGCCCTGGGCAATCGTGGGCGCACGGACGATAATCCCTCGGACAACGCCTTTGTACTCCACAATCTTGTAACCGTCGATCGAAAACGTTGTGGTAACGGGCACATGCATGGCAAAAACTCCAGGGAAAGTTAGGGATCAGAGGTCAGGGGTCAGGGGTTAGGGGTCAGAGGTTAGGGGTCAGAGGTCAGGGGGCAGAGGTCAGGGGTCAGGGGGCAGGATGCAGAGGTGGTAAATCAGAAATCACAAATCAGAAATCTCTCGCCCCTAGCCCCTCTTTGCTACTCTCCTCGATATACCGCTTGCATCAAAATGTTTTTTCGGGAAGTGACGGGGCCGGGGGTGGCATCGTCGCGCAAAATCGCAAACATCATTTGATACTTCGCGTCGATGTCGTCGGCATAATGCACCAGCATCGCCTCGGGCGTCATCGGCGGCTTGGGCGAACCCCATTCCGGTTTGCCCTGGTGCGTAATGATCAAATGCTCCAGCCGCAGCAACACGTCGGGATCGAGTTTTTTCGCGGCAGCCGACTCGCGGATAATGTCGCGCCCCTGTAAAATATGGCCGATCAACGAACCCTCGGGCGTATGCGCGGCGCCTTCGGGCCGTTGTTCCATTTCGCGCAGCTTGCCGATGTCGTGCAAGATGCCGCCCGCCACTACTAGATCCTTGTTCAACGGCGGATCCATTTCGGGATAATAGTCCGCGTACTTCTCGGCCAGAAAAACGCACGTCCGCGCCACGCTCAGCGAATGCTCCAGCAATCCGCCGATATAGGCGTGATGGTTTCGCCGCGCGGCTGGATGCTTGAGGAATGCCTCGCGATTCTCGGTCAAAAGCGATTCCACCAACCGGCGCAGCGCGGCATCCTGGATATGTGCCTGGGCAATGTCGAGCAATTCTTTGAACATCTCTTGCGGATCGAATCGCGATCGTGCCATGCAAAGCGTTGGGTCGAATCCGTCGGCAACATCGGCATCGACGGCCTCGCGAATTTTGCGGATCTCCAACTGCGGCCCGTAAGTGGTTTCTTGATACACCGCGCGCAGCTTGTAGAAAACGCCGGGGGTCCAATGATCCCGACAATCGACAGCCCACGGCGAGTCGCCCCAGATCGGAAAACTCACTTCCCGCCCCGCATCCCGAAAGCCTACTCGATAATAAGGCTTGCCGGCCTTGGTCTTCAGTTCCTCCTTGACAGTCATCAGCAGAAACATATCGGCTTCTTGGCCGGGGGCAATCTCGGTCAGCGTGGCAATGGGCATAGTTTTATTAGTGGCTAGTGACTAGTGGATAGTGGATAGTGGATAGTGACAAGAATTTAGCATTTACGATCGGCAATGACTATAGTAGGTATCCCCCGCGTCCATGCAAGGATTCTCCAGTTCTTCCTGCTGCTTAGGGGAATGCACGGAAGATCAAACGCACTGATTGTAACGAAGTTGCGGGGGTTTGGCGAGGAGGTTGGGCAAGCTAATCCACCGTCGGTAAAACCGCTGAAGGTCGCCCAATCTCCCATCCGAATCAACGAAATGGGATGCTCCGCAATCCTCCGATGTTTTTCTGGAACCTACTCGCGAGTTGTGAAAAATCATGGGCCGTCGCCTGCTCCGTCCACAACCGCCGAAACCAAGGCCCTTGCAGTCGGTCCAATCGCAGATCGAAGCCTTTATGTCCTTCGTGGCCGGCGAATGCCATCTGGCCGAAAATACGGTGGCGGCCTACCGGCGGGATATGATGCATTTTTTCGAATGGCTTGAACGACGCAATCTCGTCGAGCTGTCGATCCGCGATCTTGCCGATTACGTTGCCTGGCTGCATGGACGAAAGTTGGCGGCCGCCAGCATCGCTCGGCATATCGCTTCGCTCAAGGTCTTTTTTCGTTATATGCAATTGGAAGGCGTCCTGACCGACAATCAAGCGGAGTTGTTGGGCAGCCAAAAACTTTGGGAGCGAGTGCCGAAAGTCCTCAGCATCGAGCAAATCGATCGACTGTTTGCCGCGCCGGTCCGCACCGATCCCCTTTGGCGGCGAGATCGGGCACTGCTGGAACTGCTTTACGCCACGGGCTGCCGGGCATCCGAAATTTCCAATCTTCGGCTTTGCGACATCCATCTCGACGAAGGCTACTGTATATGCCGCGGCAAAGGCGACAAGGAACGGCTCGTTCCCTTGAATGACCGTGCCGTCGAAACCATCCGCGCCTATCTCGAACACGAGCGGCCTTCGTTGGAGTCGAAGAGCGGCGTCTCTCCTCCGTGGTTGCTGCTGTCGAGCCGCGGCCATCGCCTGGGGCGCGAGCGGATATGGGAATTGCTGAGCGGATATGCAAAGCGGGTGGGCATGCCGTCCAAGGTCGGTCCCCACACGATGCGACACAGTTTCGCCACCCATCTGCTGGCCGGCGGGGCCGATCTTCGCCAGGTGCAAGAGATGCTAGGCCATGCCAGCATCGCGACCACGCAAATCTACACCCATGTCGATCACACCCGGCTCAAAGCGATCCACCAAAAGTTCCATCCCCGAGGATGAGGACATGGTGGATAGCGGATCGGAACAAAATCCGCCTGGCAGACGCCGTGGGTACGGCAGTTTTTCTGATTGTTCCGTCATTCTGAGCGGAGCGAAGAATCTCGTTGGAATCACGGAGATTCTTCGCTCCGCTCAGAATGACTATTTGCCATGATTATTTGTCAGACCCGACGCCGATGCAGCGGCACTTGCCCCCCCGCTATTTTTTCGGTTTGCGGGGCGGGGCGAATTTGATCTTCTCGATCATGCGGACGATGGTTTGTTTATCGTCGGCCATATAGCCTGAAACGGCCGACAGTGCGCTGACCACGTACTCGTAGCGAAGATTGTAATCGCAATCCAACTCGACTTCGGCGGCGGTGCCGGTGCCCGAGGGACCGCGATCCTGATCCGACACTTCGCGCACTTGATGCTGCAATTCCTTGAACGTGGCCACCTTTCGCTGCCCCATTTCCATGGCGATCAAATTGCCTTTGGAATCGGAATGGAGGCGAATTTTCACCTGGGGCGTCTGCGATTCGTCGGGCAATCCCTCTTGAGGCGCGGCAATCGGCATCCGAATGCTGAAATCGCCTTCCAGCGAAAACAGCTTCATCGAAAGCATGAAGAAGATGATCAACTGGAAGCAGATGTCGATCATCGGCATCATGTTGAATTCGAGTTTTTCCGCTTCCGAACTCTTTGCAAGCTTCATGGCTGATCCCATTTGGCGCGCAGCACGAACTTCTCGAAATCCGTTTCCTGACACACGTGGATCACTTCCTGGACTTTGCCGGCGGGCACGTCGCGGTCGGCTCGAAGCACGATCGTGGCGTTCTTCATATTGCGATGCAACACGGCCTTGATGTTTTCCCGCTCTCGCTGCAAGGGGCCGCGGAGCGACGAGGCTTCCATCTGGTCGCCGCCGAACAACACCATGCCCGAACTCAAAATCTGAACCGTGATGGGCGTTTCCAAATTGCCTTCCACGGGCTTCGCAATCTCGCTGCCGGGCAAACGGATCAATTCACTCTGCTCGTCCGACGAAAAATTAAGCGTCAGCAGAAAGAAAACGACCAATTGGAACGTGCAGTCGATCATCGGCGTCATGTCCGGATCGCAGCGGTAGGATTGGTAGCTTTTGTATTTCATGCCGCACTCCGACGGGCAAGGCAATCGCGTTGGTGAAAAATCAGGTCTTCTTGATCGTCACTTGGATCGTGGCGAATCGTTTCATCAGATTGCCGCTCACCGTGCCGACTTCTAAAACATACCTTGCCAGACGATTTCGGATCATGTGGTAGAACGCAATCATCGGAATGGCGATCCAGAGACCGACCACCGTGGTGACCAACGCCGTGCCGATGCCCTGGGCCAACTCGGAAGGTTTCGGCGTGACGTTGCTGTGTGCGATCACGTCGAAGGCCATCACCATGCCATCGACCGTGCCCAGCAGGCCGAACATCGGGCCGATCTGGGCGATCAAGGCGATGTAGCCGTTGCGTTGTTCCAGCTTCATGTTGCGCAATTCGCCGACTTCCTGCATGGCCTCCGTCGCGGCATCGTAGCCTTCGGAAAGCTTGCCCATGCCGGCTTTCAAGACGCGGCCTAGAAGCGAAGTGTCTTTTTTCACCAGTTCGTAAGCTTCCTGGTACTGCTTCTCATTTAGTTTGGCCTCGAATTCGGCGGCCAGATCGTCGGGACACAGATTGCAACGACGCATTCCCAACACGATCATCGTGACCAACGATACGGCGTTGAAGGTAATGATCAAAAAGATAATCACATAGCGGGTGCCGAGTGATTTGTAGAGCCATACCAAGAAGCTTTCCTTAACGCCGGGATCGTCCGAGCCGATCTTATCGCTGGAGCTCTTAGCGGGAATGATCTTATCGGCTGACGACTTATCCGAGCTTTTCTTATCGCTCTTTTTATCGCCGTTGCTCTTGCTCGACTTCTTCTCGGTCTTGCCTTTCTTTTCTCCTTCGGCACTGTCGCCGCTCTTCTTCGCGTCGGCTTTCTCCGACTTTTCCGCCTTCTCCGATTCATCCTCGGATTTCGAGGCGGAACTCTTGGCGCCGGCGCTCTTCGTGCTCGTGCTCTTTTCGCTCGGGGGCGCGGGCTCGTCAAGTTCGTCCTCGGCCGCGGCCCAGGCCGGCGTGGCTCCGTCGAGCGAGATCGTGGATTGCACCACGGCAACCGCCGCCGCCATTACAAAGATGCCGAGAACCGCCGACAACCAACGCTCCGAAAAACCGCGACGCATAGAAACCTCCACTGCCGTTGAACTCGCTAGGAATATTCTTCTATTGTACTTCGGCCATTTCTCAGTTTCAAAGACGCGACAAAAGTTGCGCCTCTAACCTAACCAAACTGTTTGCCGCACCCCTCTTCTGCGAGGGGGCGGCAGCTTGTTGGACGAGATCACGAACATCGGAAAGGATCAATCACCCCCCCTTTTTGGCCCAAGGGCTGTCGGGGTATTCTTCTTCCAGCGTCTTCTGAGCGCGGTTGGCACGTTCCGATTTGTGAACCTGCTCCCACAACTCCGCCAAATTGGCCAAGGCCTCGGCATGGGCGTCCGGTAAATGCGAATAGAGCACGTCTACATGCAGATAGGCCAGCAAGGCGTCCTTGGGACGACCGGCTTGGCGATGGGCCGAACCGAGAACGTTATAAGCCCTGGCTAAAAGCACCGAATCTTCGGGATCGGCCGTTTTCAAAATCTCCTCGACGATTTTCACGGCCTCGTCCGATTTCTTTTTGGCAACTAGGGCGCCGGCCTTGCCTAGTTTGGCCAAGGTTTGCTGCGTTTGAACCATTTCCTTCGCAACCGGGTCGGTCGGGATCGGCGCGGCCAGGACTTTATCGAAAGCGGCTTCGGCCTCGGCTACTTTTCCTTGGGCCAACAACGCGCGTCCCAGCGCCGCTTCCGCGCGCATCTTGTATTCAGGCCACGGCGCCTTTTCGAGCCGAGAGTAATACTCGGCGGCAGCCGTATAAACCCGGGCTGCGACGAGCAAATCTCCAAGGGCCTCGGCGGCCTCGAAATAGTGATAGTTTCTCGGGTTGGCATCCACAAAGGCCTTCATCATGCGGCCGGCATCGGCGATTTTGCCGCTGCCGCCCAAGGCCAACTTGGCGGTGCAAATGGCCTTGTAAAATTCGATGTCTTGTTTGATTTCCGCGCGGCTGGGCGCCTCTTTGATTTTATTCAACGAGGCCAACCCTTCGGCATAACGCCCGGCCTGAACATGCCCCTTCGCGAATTTCAATTCCGAGGGCTCATCCTCGAAATCAATCGATAGAATCGTGTTGACGGGGATTTCCTCGGCAATGCCTCCGCCGGTGCCTTTTTCGAAATCAACCTTGACCGAACTCATGCCGGTCACGCGGCCGCGCAACGGAGCTTTCGCCGTGGAGGTTTTGACGGAATCAATCGCCCGGCTCACGCCGGCGGCGGCAAAGCATACAAGCACCGCCCCTGCTAAACAACGCATTTTCATGTTGATATCTCCTTGCATGAATGTAAGAGTTTTAAATCATTATTATACGGAACACAGGGATCTAGTCCCCAACGGCGAATCGTTCATGGAAACATCATCCTCGATTGCCTCGAGCCCGATCTTTTTCTCGCCCAAGGATCCTTGGATTTTTTTCAACAGGTCGTCGAATTTATCGTACCATTCCTTGCCGCCCAGGTCGGGATTCTTTTCAACCAGGACCGATTCAATCCCCAGGG
>CAZNMP010000172.1:0-5455 GCA_964573875.1 uncultured Planctomycetaceae bacterium
GATCGACCGACGCGGCGAACACTCGGACATCCGTCGTTGCCGCACGGCCGATAGCGCCGCCGTGGTACAGCGGATGATTCACGATGATGTCGTAGCCGATGCCCGGATGCACGGTAAAAGGCACTCGATGACGATAGGCCGCGGCCGGCACCGAAAACTGTTTGTAAGGATGCTCGATTCGTTGCACGCCGGTTGGAATCCGGTGGGTCTCGATGGTCCACAGTAGATCGGCCTTGGCAGCCGTTAGCGGATGGCCAGGCTCGGCGGCAATTTCTCTTCGCAGTTGCTCAACGGAAGGAATCACAAGCTTGTCTTCCGCGATCATCCGGCCCACGGCTTCGCCTAACCCTAAACCATCGGCGGCCCCAACCAAGATGGCGAGATTAAGCCACCGTCCCGTCTCGTCCCACGAGCCGAACGTCCCGGCCGGCGCGTTTTCGCGGACCGATTCGCCCGAAAATGCTTGACGCGAAAATTCCCAATCGTGGATAATGCCCGCCCCTTGCGTGGCCAAGTGCGTCACCAGATCGGCCTCGATCAAACGATTCAGCAGAGGAGCTGCGCCGTTTTTAATCAGATGCGCGCCATACGTGAACATGACCGACGCACCGCGCTCGCGTGCTGCGCGGATTCGCGCGGCCATCTGTGCGATCTGGCCTTCCAACGCCGCATCGGCCGGCCGCTCGGCCATAATCGACCTTTTGGATTCCGCCTCGAAATCAAGCAGATTTTTCCGACTCGACAGCGGAAAAACTTTCAAGCGTTTAGGATCTAGTGCTGGATAGGGCATGACAGGGGTCAGAGGTCAGGGGTCAGGGGTCAGAGAACCTTTCATACACCCAAATACTTCAACAACGGCTGATAATCTTTATAGTCGGGTATCACAATGTCGGCCCCGGCCCCGATCAGCCGCTCGCGCTTCCAGGCGTCGGGCTTGCCGCTGCGTCCGATCTCGTCGCTGGCCACGGCCACGGCGATGCCGCCGACGGCCTTGATATTCTGAATCTCCACATAGCCATCGCCGAACCCTAGCAACTGCGAGCCGGGTACTTGGTTTTCCTTGATGATCCGGTCGATCACCATCGCTTTCGAGAATGCCTTGTAATCGTCGCAAGCGCCGTAAACATGCGGACCAAAGAACTCATCGAGCTTTAACAGCCGCACTTCTTCAATCACATAGTATTCGTCCGTGCCGCTGGCCACGTAAAGCTCAAGGCCCTGCTTGCGCAAAGCTTCCAGCAGCGGGCGAGAGTCGGGCACAAGCATTTCCTCGGGAGATGCACTGCCTAGACGCAAAGCCTCGCGCCGGCTTGCGATCTTTTCCATCAGCCGATCGTGGTACATCTGCTTATATTCGGCCGGCTCCAACGGTGTGCCGCCGCGTTTCTTAACCTCCTCGGCCAATCGAATCATCTGGTAAATGGTCTGCTTGCCGGTCAACTCCATGACGAATTCACGCACGAGACGCTCAATAGACTCGGCCGATTCGGTAGTGCCCGTGGCCATCAACGTTTCCACCAAAAGCGGCACCATGATTTCGACCCAGCCTTCGCGAATCAAGCTTAAGGTGCCGTCAAAGTCAAAAAGCACGTGTCGCGGCAACTCTTGCCGATGGATGGGGCGAATGATTTCAATATCCGTGCCGGGCAAAAAATGACCTGCCGTGCATGCGGCCGACACCGGCCGATAGTCGTCTTCGTAGAATGTTGCTGTCATGGTTCTCTCGGTGTATCCCTAAAAAACGCACTTTCCCTTCGCAAAGGGAAAGATCGCATCGCATTTCTATCAAAATACGTGATTTTTCCCGTTGCTGTCTATACACGAACGCGCACCCATATTGTAAAATTGCGCAGAGCCCTTTTGGACCGGAGAATCGCCATGAATGAACCGCCGCGCGTAGTGCTTTCGGTCATTCCCTTCACGGGTTACGACCGCGGTCTTTTAGACGGCATTGCACGATATGCGCAACTCCACGGGCCGTGGGTTTTCTACTTCTCGGGCGATTATCCCGAGTTACCGCCGCCGATTCCTGACAGCCTCAGCGGTGAATTCAAAGGGCCCGAGTATGTCGCGTCCGAGGTCGCTTACACTCCGTTCCCTCATCTTCGCCGCTGGAGAGCCACCGGCGTGATCGGCCGCATCCAGTCGGCCTCGATCGCTCGCAAGATTTTGGCCTCCCGATTGCCGGTGGTGGCCATCGACCTGACGGCCGAGCAATTGCAGGAAAGCAACCCCCTGTCGAAAATCTCGGAAATCCGAGCCGACTCAAATCGTGCCGGCCGTTTGGGCGCCGAGCATTTTCTGGAACGCGGCTTCCGCAATTTCGCCTTCTGCGGTTATGCCGGACGCATCTGGTCGCAACAACGGCAAGAAGGTTTCGGCCAGCGTCTGCAAGAAGCCGGGTTCTCGTGTGCCATGTTCGAGCCGACCCGGCATAAACGCGGTTTGTCTTGGAAATGGGAACAGCCGATGGTCGCGGCGTGGCTCAAATCGTTGCCCAAGCCGGTGGCCGTGATGGCGTGCAGTGATATTCGCGGCCGGCAAGTGTTGGAAGTCGCGTTGGCCCAGGGGTTCAACGTGCCGGACGACGTGGCCGTTTTGGGCGTTGATGACGACCAACTGATCTGCAAACTGGCGAACCCGCCGCTTTCGAGCGTGGCATTCAACCTGGAACAGGCCGGCTATCAAGCCGCAGAACTGCTGGACGGCTTGATGACAGGCCGCGTTCGACATCCGCGCCGCATCATGGTCGAATCGCTGTGGGTGGTCGCGCGGCGTTCAACCGATGTATTTGCCACCGATGATCGGCACCTTAGCGCCGCTTTGCGGTTTATCCGCGATAACGCCCGCAAGGCGATTCAAGTAAGCGACGTGGTAACCGAAGCAGGCCCTTCGCGCCGCGGACTTGAAATCCGATTCCACAACATCCTCGGCCGCTCGATTCGCGGCGAAATTCAACGTGTTCGGCTCGCCTTCGCCAAGCAATTGCTGCTGGAAACCAATCTGCCGATCCGTCGCATCGCCGACCTCGTGGGATTCGGTAGCTTGCCTTATCTCAGCAACGTCTTCCGCCGCGAAACCGGCATGACCTTGAATCAGTATCGTGGAAAGCGAGTGCCGTAGAGAAGTTTTCGGCGATCAGCTATCAGCTATCAGCTTTCAGCAATCAGCAGTTAGCTGTATAGGATAGCAAACAAATGTGGGACAAGAACAATTTTGATAAATCAGGGACAATGCAAAATACCTCGGTCACTTTTTGCTGATCGCTGAAAGCTAATTGCTGATAGCTGACCGCTGATAGCTCCCCTACTCCTCCCGCACGCTGAACTCCAGCTTCCAGCGTTTGTCGCTGGATGTGCCGACGCACCACAGTTCTAAAACCCCGAGTTCGGTAAGTCTCGTGTGGAACTGCACGGGCACGTAGGGCTCATCGACCGATTCATCGGCCGGCAGCATCGCTTCCAACGAGTCGGTCTCTTCCAACTCGTCGGGCGTCCATGCGTTCAGCAAATCGCCGGGCTGGTCTGCCTTGCGAACCAAAGAACTGAAAAAACGGAAATGAGCCGGCTCGCCTACCACGAGACCAATCTCGTCCGAGGGCACGTCCGCCTCGGTGCCTTCTTCCATGCCGATCGGCGAAACGCACATTGCACGAAGCGGGCGCGGCGCGCCAGGTATCGCCAAGCCGGCGGTTTCAATGCCCACATAATACGAGCGAGCCGTGCCGCCGCGGATTCGCACGCCGCCGGTATGTTTGGCCCAACCATAATAGGCCGCTCCACGCGCCACGGCATGGTCCAAATCGTGCTCGCCTTCCAACAGCCGGGGCGATGCTTCGCCGCCGAACCACTCCTTGAGCACATCCAACAATCGCTGGCGCAGCACATCGCCCTTGAATACGCCGCCGTTGAACAGCACATGCGTCGGCCGCACCGGCTTGCCGGGCTCCTCGCCGTGTGCCTGCAAAAAGGCCGCTAAATGGCGCGTCACGGCCGTGTCGGCCTCGAACGGCAGCCCAATTTCGCGGAAACCGGAAGCTCTCGCACGCGCCGGCCGATCGGTCGGTTCGCAGTGCGGGAAAAAACCATCGACCAACAATTTGCTGACGCTCGAACGATCTACCTCGACGGAAACCGTGCCGCCGATCAATTTTCGGCCGCGGCCCAACACCGAAATACTGTGCGTGGCGGGCCCCGTGGGATTCAAAAGATTTTCTTTGGCTGCGCGGCACGAATGCCACAACGCAACCGACTGCCAAGGATCGAGTTGCACGCCTTTTTCCGCAAAAAGCCCCGCCACGTGATGGGCCAAGGCCAAATCCATGTTGTCACCGCCCACCAGCAAGTGATTGCCGACGGCGATGCGCCGCAACACCAATTCACCGTTCTCTTCGGCAGCGCCGACAAGCGTTAAGTCGGTCGTGCCGCCGCCCACGTCGCACACCAGCAAAGTATCGCCAACCGAAAGCGCGCGCCGCCAGCGGTCGCCCGTTGCAGCCAGCCAAGCATAAACCGCCGCCTGCGGTTCCTCGATCAACACCAAATCGGCCGGCAACCCGGCATGAAGCGCTGCTTCGCGCGTCAATTCGCGGGCGCTGGCATCGAACGAGGCGGGCACGGTCAAAACTACATGCTGCTCGGCCAACGGAGCCTCGGGATGGACCTCATGCCACGCGGCCGCCAAATGCTCAAGATAGCGCTGCGATGCCGTGACCGGCGAAACCTTGGGCACTTCGGCCGGTGCGTTCCAAGGCAAAATCGGCTTGCGGCGATCTACACGGCTATGACACAACCACGACTTGGCCGCCGCCACCGTGCGGTCGGGCATTTCCGCTCCTTGACGCCGCGCATACTCGCCCACCGCAAATTCGTTGCCCTTCGACCACGGCAAATCCAAAGCATTGCCTGAGGTTTCGTGCTTGGGGGCTAAGTATAAAAAACTTGGCAGCATCGTCCGAGATTCTACCGTCGCCGCGGCTGCAAGCTGCGGTATCGGCAACAATTCCACCTGCGGCCGTTCCCCAACGACCGGCGCATAAGCCAACACGCTATTGGTCGTGCCTAAGTCTATTCCAATCACATACTTCGCAGTCATGATTTCATCAACTATTGAGTCTTGGCGGAACTATTGAATCTTACGCAGACATTGTCCTATCAAAATAGCCGGGAGCTAACAGCTCCCACAGTGTGCTTCGCTAGACAATACCATGTAAAATAGCCGGGAGCTAACAGCTCCCGGAGTGTGCGTGAATTTTCAATTGATCTCCGGGAGCTGTTAGCTCCCGGCTATTCTAACATCTACAACTTGATACGTCTGCTATAGAAACATCTACAACCTGACCATCACTATTCCTATTTCACTTCCACTTCCGCCGGCGCAACAATCCGCGCCGAGGCCGCCGCGCCGGTCCAGGTGGGCAACTCGCAAATCGCGGCTTCCCAGCCGGGATGAACCA
>CAZNMP010000172.1:5555-6753 GCA_964573875.1 uncultured Planctomycetaceae bacterium
GCGCCGGTCCAGGTGGGCAACTCGCAAATCGCGGCTTCCCAGCCGGGATGAACCAACCGACCGTGGAACGGCGGCT
The DNA here is from genome assembly GCA_964573875.1 of uncultured Planctomycetaceae bacterium. Lineage (GTDB taxonomy): Bacteria > Planctomycetota > Planctomycetia > Pirellulales > Thermoguttaceae > CAYWGR01. The sequence continues at coordinate 5,632 of CAZNMP010000172.1, forward strand.
CGCCCGCCACATTGCCTGTTAATCGCCATCGCGTTGGATCGAAACCGGCAAGGATTTCCACCTCGGTCCCTTCTTCATTTTCAACAGCCGGCTTCAAGTCGAACAACCGCTTCAATACCGTGCCGCAATCGCGGTGAACATCGCGGGCAACCGCGCCAATCTGAGCGTCGGAATAACCGGCAAGCGGTTCTTGAATGAAATCCACAAACCTCGCTTCACGTTGCAAAGTAGCCAGCAAGGTAACCGCTTCGCTTCGTACCGGCGCTTTCGGCGCGGGCGACTGTTTGGGCTGAGGTTGCGGAACAGGCGTTGCCGGCTTGGTTTCACCGCTAAAAATCCTCGCCACCTGTTCGGCAATCGCGCCGTTGAACAGCGTCACGAAAAACACGCGAAAAGCCAGTAAAATACGTCGCATAGTGCAGTCTCGAAAATAATGTTTATGAATCTACAAAGCCGCTGGTGGAATCCGGCGGTTCTTCGTCGAACTGCCTCACAACCTTCGGCTTCCGCCGACGGCTATTGGGGCATCGCTGTGATATCGAGGCAACAGTGTTGCTATATCAGAGAAGTTTTTACCCACAATCCGAAAATTGTGACATCGGTAAAGTTTTTTCCCACAATCCGAGCGTTGTGCCATCAGGCAAGCTCTTTAGCCGACGATCCGTTTCCAACGGTCCAAGTTCCACTGAACTTTCTCGGCCTGCGTCATCTTCGTGAAGTCGGGCATCGAGGCCGGTTGCCAGGATTTCGTTCCGGCGGCCGTTGCGGCAGTCGCCTTCTTGCGCGTCTGAGTCGCTGAACCGCTGTAACTCGTGGCCGTGTCCGTCTTTTGCAGGTCGTCGGCCAGCGAACGTTGCGGCTTGATCCCTAATTTCTGCAAGGCGCCGTGGTAGGCCTTCACGGCTTCCTCGGGCTTCAACTGATCGTCGGCCACGGCGCGGAGGAACTGGATGAAGCTCAACTGATGCTCGGCGTTGTTGATCTTCCGACCATAAAGCGCCACTTTCGCGCCATATTTCTTCGCTTCCCAAAGCATGTGGAAAGCGTCGAACGTCGTGCCTGCACCGCCGCCCAAGATGCCGACAACCAACGAACGGTCGTACCGGGCCAAGGCTTCCATCG
>CAZNMP010000173.1:0-6744 GCA_964573875.1 uncultured Planctomycetaceae bacterium
ATTTCCGGAATTGGGATTTCGGGCTTCGGCGGTTGTTTTTTTGTAAGAATTTTCGGCAGCAGCGGTTTTTTCTCTTTGTCTTTCGACTTGTCCTTCGGCTTGCCGTCTTTCGACTTCGGTTCGTCGTCCGGTTTAGGGATAGGAATCATCTCGTCCGGTTGGCGACCCGTTGCCTTTTCGATGAGCTCTTCTTGCCGGTGAACGCCGGAAAGCCGCACGAGAATATCGTGGCGTTTTCCGTCGCGGCGATAGCTTAAAGGCACCCGCCATCCCTTGGGCAAGATTCCAAGAACATTTTTGAATGCGTTGGGGGTGGAAACAGGGCGGCCCGCGAAACTGATGATTTCGTCGTCGTAGCGCAGGCCGCGGCGGTAAGCGTCGGAGCTTTCCAGGATATCGCTGACGACGAGCCGGCCGTCGGCGTCCGAGCCGACGCGAGCGCCGAACGTGGCATGATCGACGATGCGGCCGCTATGCAAGATGCCCAAAAAGTTTTTGATTTGATTGATCGAAATGGCGTAGGCGATACCCACGTTGACCCGGCCGCGTTTTTCGAACGAAGCGCGGCCGTTGATGCCGACCAACCGGCCGTCGGCGTCGAAAAGCGGTCCGCCCGAGTTGCCCGGGTTGATCGAGGCGTCGACCTGCAAGCAGTCGGCGTATTCCAACAGCGTGCCGGATGGAAACTGATAGCGGTGCGTGCCCGAAATGATGCCGTAAGTGACGGTCGGTTGCAAGTCGGTGGCCAGCAGGAAGGGATTACCCATCGCAAAGACCCAATCGCCCGCCCGCAACTGATCGCTATTACCGAGTTCCGCGCAAGGGAAATCATCGCGGCCGAAAAGCTTGATGAGGGCAACGTCGCCCGTCGGGTCTATGCTGACGATCACGGCGTCGTAGATGCGTCCGTCGGCCATACCGCACTGCATGGCTTCGCCGCACGGCAGCACGACGTGGAAGTTGCTCAGTGCATAGCCGTCGCGCGTTATCACGACACCCGAACCGCCGCCTTGCCCATTGGCGGGAAAAACCGCCAAGACACAATCCTTGGCCTTGTTCATCACGGCAATGCGTCGTGCCTGGGCGTCAAGCACCGCGGGGGCGGGCTCGGCCGCCAACGAAGCGGATGAAAGCAGCAATGCGAGGATCGGCCAGATGCGTTTCATTTGCGGAGCCTTGCGTTGCACAACAAAAGATAATCGCCCGCGTTCAAGGTGTCGCCGAAATCGACGATGATCGTCAAGCGTCGAACGCCCGTCAAATCAAGATCGACCGCTTTGGGCAAGTCGGCGCCTGTAATGACCGTATCGAGCAGCAGATTGTCGTCGCCGCGGACGATCAGACGTGCCTTGCCGCCGGGCCGCACGGCGTCGTCGATGCCTGCCGTGGCCATGAACCGGCTGAATCGGTCGGGCAGGCGGTAGACCGTTTCGGTACGGCAGTGCAGGGCCAAGCCTTTTTTATAGGTGACGCCGCTCAAGAGCAGAGGGCCGCCGTCGAAGTTGCGATCGTACCGAGGGGCATAGAATCGCTCGACAGCGCCCAACGATTTGCCGGCGCCGAAAAAGGGCGTCCAGCGAACGCTCTCGGGCTTCAGGTCGCTAAGGAAAACGATTTTGCCGCCGGAGAAGTCGATTTGGGCAATCTTGTCGGTCGCCAGCGAAACATGGATGCCCGAGGGAGTGGTCCATTGCATCTTGTCGGACGAAGACAAGCTGCGCACCGCCCATTGCGAGCCCGAGACGTCGGTGATTCTGCATACCGCCGCCGGCATGGTTGCTTCAACGCGATGGCGATAGACGAAGCCGAAGACTTTCGTGCGTTTGACGGGCAGCAACTCGCCGTCGAGGTCGAACTGAACGGCGTCCTCGGTCACGTCGCGTAAAACGCCTTGTTGATAATCGAGGTTGTCGCCTTTGTGGAACATGAGCAGGTCGCTATCAGCGTTCATCTTGACAAGCCTGTTCCATTCGGCCGAAAGTGTGCCCGGCTTCTGCTCGAATTGCACGGTGCGGACGGCATTCAACGGTGATTCCAACACAAGGCCGTCGGGCAATGTGATTTTTGCCAGGGAACCCTGGGCTGTATACTGACGCGCGTAAATCGTCGAACCATCGGCAAGTTCGACGATAAGACCGGACGTGTTCGCCGGAACAGGCGGCTTTTCCTTGGCCGCGATGGAAACAAGTTTGTCGGATTCGATGGAAACGCGGCCGCCCGACGCATCGACGGTAACCCGATCGGCCGAAAGTTCGACCAAAGGGCCGACGAGCGTTTGGCCGTCGAGCGTTTGAATTTCAAACGCCGGCGCGGCGGTCGTCAACAGTATGGCTAGCATTAAAACGTTCATAAATAGCCTTAGTGCTTTTACAATAGCCTTAGAGCTTTAAAAATTGCCTTAGTGCTTCAAAATAGCCTTTGAGCTTTTAAAATAGCCTTGTCGTTTCTAACAAAATGAACAATCCTGGTTCCCAAGCTCCGGCTTGGGAACCTCCGGCAATCGCTGCCTAGCGTTCCGAAGCCGGAGCTTCGGAACGAGATATTCTATTTTGTTAGGCGACTTCATTGACAATTATAGCAAATATCCGTTGTATTTATATTGGCTCATCGCCGGGTAATGGTGTTCTATGGAACCAAGATTATTTAGCATCTTTTGCCATATTCTCTTCACTAACCACTAGCCACTAACCACTAACTCCTATTTCTTCCCGCTTTCGGCCGCCATGCGTCGAAAATACTGTTCGATGGCGTCGCGGTAATGGGCCGGAAGCTCGCGGCCAATTTGTTGCAAGGCTTCTTCACGTTCCTTGGGCGGCAAATCTCCCCAGCCGCTTCCGGATCCGATGTTTTTCTTCGTGACATCGCCGCGGCCTTTGCCGCCCATCGGTGTGCTGTCGTTTGCGGGATTGTTCGATTGGATGCTGTCGGCGCTGCCTTCGGCCTGCTGTTGCTGTTGTTGCTGGTCTTCGATTTTTTTGATCATTTTATCGAGCGACTCGATCACGCCGTCCTCGACCTTCCGGACTTTAGGTCCGGCGCGGCCCAGATCGAGCCGGCGGCGGATGTCTTCCATGCGCCGGGCGATGTGGTCGAGCGTGTCTTCTTGCAGTCCTTTCAAATCTTCTTGCATCAGCCGGGCCAAGGCGATGTAGCGCCTGGGACTGGCCTCGGATCCTTGCAGAAGCTCGTCGATCGACTTCAGACCGGACTCCTTGTTCAGCAAGGCATGAGAGACGACGCTTTGATTGAACAATAGCGATGCGGGAGCGACGACATCCGAGGGCGAAAGGCCGGCCAACTGTTCTTGAGCCTCCTCGAACATGGATTCGTGAACAAGCCATCGGGCATAAAGCAACCGCATGTTCGCGGCGAAAAGCCGCGGCGCGGAACTGTCGGCCAGCCATGCCTGGCTTGGCAATACCAGTTGGCTTCGCGGTTCGGAGCATATTGCAAATAGCTTTGCCGCATTGGCGTCGAAAGCGGCGTAGGTTCGCGCTAATCGCACCAGCAGTTCGTCTTCGGAGACGGACGATGGCAAGTCGGACCAGATCGGCTCGATTTTCGTACGCACTCCGGGCTCGATTTTCTTCGCGTCCAGCCAAGCGAAAACTTGGTTCTTAATCTCCTGGGCCTTCGGAGGCTGCCAGGCGGTTGCCGACAAGGATGCCGCGTTCAAAAATACCAATAAAAGCATTGAAGCGGCGCGTACGAAGTATCGATGCGCTTGGAAAGTCCGGCCGTTGCAGAAAGCCCCGCGGTCGGAACATCGTGCTGAAATAATCGTTTGCAATGAGGAAGCGTCGGTCATTGGTTTTTCCCCATTTGAAGATCGCTGGTAATTCGGAAAATCCGTCGTTGACGTTCGGCCAGGGTGCGGATCGCGCCGACCAACTCGGCGTTGTCGGCCTGTTCGCCGTCGAGCATTTTCGTGAAGCGGGCCGTGCGCGTGTTGACGCGCATCTGCAATGCACGGATCATTTTCAACTCCGACAATACATCGACCAAGGGTGGATCCTGGGGTTGTCCCGGCGGAGGCGCTTGGCCCGGCGGTGTTTTTCGGGCGGCTTGATCTTTTTGGGCTTTTTTCAGGGCTTCGATCATTTCCTTGAGGGCGGCTAGGATGTCTTCCTCTAGGTTTTGCGTCATTTTGCCCAATTTGACCTGGGCTAGGCGTTCGACGACCTGCTGCATGTCGTCACGCATCTGCTCGGAAGCTTCGAGAAACGCCATGGCGCTGCCGTCGTCGCGCAAAAGCAGCAGGGCCTTGTCGATTTCAACGACGATTTGCGTTTCCTTGCCGCTTAAGCGACTGGCCTCGATTTCATGGTTGTGCGTTCGTTCGGCTTGCGGCACTTTATCGAGTCGCACGGTGCCGTCGTAGACTTCTTCCTGCATCTGAAGCATTTTGCGGAAGCGGGCTTCGAGCATGGCCAGAACGCGTTCGATTTCTTCCTCGCGAAGTTGGCGCAAAATCTCTTCGAGTTGCGCCTTGGCGGTCTGAAGCTGACGGATCGCTTCTTCCTGTTTCTCGACGGCGCCCTGACGTTCTGCTTCCTTGAGCTTGGCGTCGGCCTCTTTCATGCGTTGTTCCGCAGCTTCGAGCCGCTTGCGAACGGAGCTTTGTGTGGCCGACGGCTTGGATTGTTCTTGCCCTTTGGCGTCTTCCGATTTTTCCGGGCTGCCTTGGCCCTTGCCGCCTTCCCCCTTCTCGCCTTGACTCTTCTTGCCTTGGTCGTTCTTGCCCTTGTCCTTGCCGCCGTCCTTCTTATCGTTTTGCTCCTTCGACGGTTCGCCTTTTTCTCCTTCCGGCTTTCCTTCGCCGCCTTCTTTTCCGCCTTCTGCTTTCTGCTCTTCGTTTTTCTGAACGTCCTTGGCCAACTCGCCGGTTTTGCCCGCGACTTTTTGCTGTTCACCGGCCAGCCGCTTGGGGTCGTCGCCGCCGGCGGTCCGGCCTTGGATGTCCTTTTCTTGTTTAATGATGCCGTTGATGCGTTTGAGGAATTCCCGGATTCGGGCTTTTTCGCTTTCGATCCGTTTTGCGCGATTTTCGCTCATCAACAATTCCAGGATCGCACGGAGGTCTTGATCGACATCCTTTTGGTTTTCCAAGGCTTTAGAAAGCTGGTCCTTGCCCAGCATTTCCACCAGCCGGTCCAACTGGACGGCGATCAGCTTGTCTTTGCTTTGGGCCACCGCTTTTTTCAAGAGTGCGGCCCGGCGGGGATCGGTCGCGGCGTTAAGTTCCGCCATGCGGAGCAACACGTCTTCAAGGTGCTTGTATTTGTCGGCAATGCGTTGCTGTTCGAGGGAAAGCTTGTCGGTCGAGCCGGATTCGGCGTCCTTCGCGGTTTTTTCCGCGGCGGGCGTTGCATTCGGTTTCGGCTGGGCCAACAGCGCGCAGGGCCGCGACAGCAGCGTTAAAGCCGCTAAAACGAGCATCCTCAGAAGTCGTTTGCGGGAAAACATGCCGTTAGTCCTTTAATAAATCCCGGATTTTCTGTTTGTGACGCTGCTGGGTTTGTTCGCGCAGTTGTTCCTCTGATGAAATAATACCGCGCAGCAATTCGACAGCCTCGTTGAAATTCTCCAATTCGATCATGCGGTCGAGAACTTTTCGCATGGCCAAAAGGATGTCGTCGGTCTGCTGCTGGGCACGGTTGCGCAGACCGGGGGCTTTTTCCATGTTTTCCAAGGCTGCCTGAAGCTCTTCGAGTCGTCGTTCCAACTCGGGGAACATCGGATCGACGATTTTGCGCAGCGGTTCCGCAATCCCGTTTTGCAGCCGGTTTTTCAGCTCCTCGGTGTCGATGCGGTTGTTGATCAATTGTTTTCGGATGTCGTCGAACGATTCGGCGACCCCCTGAATCTCCGGGACGCTTTTACGGCAGTTGCTCAGAGCGCCTTCGACGCGCAGCAATCGCAGGCTGCGTTGCCGTTCGGGCGAGTTGTCCGTCTCATCGCCGTCGGCCGCGGCGGAAGTCGCCGGTTTTTTGGCGTCAGCGGCCGTCGGTGGTCCAAATTCCAGGTGGGCCAAAACGTCTCGCATCTCGGTCACTTCCTGCACGATTCGTTCAAACCGCTGCCGAAGCACCAGCTCGCGCGACTCCAACATCGAACGCAATTGGGCGGGCGTAACCACGTCGAGCGTCCAGCGTTCACTGCTCGACACGTTGGGCGTGCGTCCCAGGTTGCAATGGTCGTCGGCCTTCACACACACGGCCAGCTTTTGGCCCGGTTTTAGCTGCAAGGCGTTTATCTCCAACGCCGCATTGGCCAATTTGAACTCGGCCGGCCGGTCTTTGAAATCACGGAGGACAGTTTCGCCGGGCTTTTGCTGATCCACGGCGTATTCAAACCATGTCCGGGCGAGTCCGTAGTCGTCGGTAATTTGGCCGGCGACCGGAATGCGGGCCAGGGCCGTGATGGCGGCGCCGATGCCGTCCAGTTGCACGGCCATCTGCGGCGGTTGATCGGCCACGGGCGTTAGCACCAATCGAACGGGATCGCGGCTGCGAATGCCGTCGGTGTCGGTCAACGTGAACAGCAGGGTTGTGTCTTTTTCAAGCGGATCTAATTTTAATGAGAAACCGCAGCGGTATTCGGATAAATCGTTTAGTACGAGAACTTTGACCGGCAGTGGCCGATCAGCGACGATGCGGATGACTTGCACCTGGACCAGCGCTTAATTGGCGGACGTGGCATAAACCGTTACGCGGCTCGCCTGCGGCGTCTGCATCACCCCGC
>CAZNMP010000174.1:0-6744 GCA_964573875.1 uncultured Planctomycetaceae bacterium
TTGCAGCAGTTGCGGAATTTGGAAAATTGTAGAGGCCCGTGGCGAAGAGGTCGCACTGGCCGACGGCCGTTGCGAGGCCTTGAGCTTCGATTTCCCCGAGTCCCCAGCCGTATCGCCGGCTGAGAAACGCCATGATTTGCACGTTGGGCAGCGTGCCGCTGTTGCAGTCGGCGAAGGAGGGGAAGATGCCGGGCAAAATCTCCGTGCGTCGGCCGAATTGTGCGATTGCTGGAACGGAGGGCAATCGCAGGAAATCCTCTTTGCCGCCGGTTGCTTGGTAAAGTGTTTCGGACAGCATGACATAGTTGCCGAAACCGTAGTTCCAATAACTCACGCCTTCGGAGCAGTAGCCGTCGGGAGTGAAGCCGTCGAGGAAGAACTGGATATATTTTTCGGCGGCGGCCGCGAACATCGCACGGCGATCGCGCGACTCGACCGCGGCCAAGGCCGAGCCGGTGACGCCTGCCAGACAAACGGCGTTCCAGTTGCTCTTGCCCGTCAGCCACCACATTCGCGTGGCCGTAGTCAGAGTAGGCGGCTTGCCGGAGACCAGATCGGCAAAAGGGGTGAAGGTGCGCCGTTCGAGTTCGTCGCGCACAAGATTGCGAACTTCCGGCCGGAGTTTCTCGTCGAGCCAGTACATCGCGGTGGCCAAGTTCCACGACAGATTGGCGGAGTTCAAGTCGATGATCTGGCCTTTTCCCTTGAAGTTGTCCAGTTGCCAATCGTGAGCGGGCAACGTCCACGATTTATCGCTACAGGTGGCCCGGATCGCTTCTTCGAGAGCCGGCAGAAAGCGGCTTTGGTTTTCGAGGCATTCGGCGAGAGCCAGGAGCGTAATTCGATATCGACGCCGATACTGCACTTGCTCGCAGCGCGTACGGTTGCCGGTGCGCGAGTAGTCGAGATACAGATCGTCGGTCAGCGGCGGAATCGGCTCGGAAAGCAGTTGTGTCGCTTGAGGAATAATTTGTCGGAAGCTCGGCGCATCGGCGACGGCTTTCCAAGCATTACGGTCTTCGATCGTAGGACCGACGCCACGCGGTTTCTCCGGCAAGAGGGTTGCCCAATGTTTAACACGAGCAGGATCGGGCGGCGGCATTCCAAGGGCCTTCGAGAAAGTGAAAGAAAGGATCCCGAGCACCGAAATCCCAACGAGGCGGGGAAAATGTACGATGGCCATGATCTTCTCGGCGTGTTTTCAAAGGCAAAACGGCAATGTGCCGCGAGGAAACGCCCTTATTCTCGCAGAACGGATGCGCAACATCAATTGGATAAGCAAATTACTTGGCTTTTTCCAAAAAATGTTCCACGCCGTGCGTTTTGGCGATGACGGTCACGTCATGCTCGGTGACCAAGAAGCCGCGGCTGCGATCGAGGTCGTGGTCGTAGCCGATTTCGATGCCAGCCGGAATGTGAACGCCTTTGTCGATGATTGCACGGCGGATTTTGGCATATCGCCCCACATCGACGCCCTCGAACAGAATGGAATCTTGCACCTGGGCGTAGCTGTTGATGCGCGAGTCAGGTCCGACGATCGACCGCTCTAGCTGGCCGCCGGAGACGATGCAGCCCTGGCAAATGATGCTGTCGAGCGCTTGGCCGCGACGTGCCGTGGCGCCTTGTTCGGCGAAAACGAACTTGGGCGGCGGCAAATTCGGTTGGTAGGTCCGGATGGGCCATTCCCCGTCGTACATATTCAACTGCGGATCGACCGAGATGAGGTCCATGTTGGCGTCATAGTAGGCGTCGAGCGTGCCTACGTCGCGCCAATAAGCTTCCTTCTTGCGATTTTCATCCGTGAAGGGGAAGGCGAACACGCGATGCGTGTTGATGACCGAGGGGATGATGTCATGTCCGAAATCGTGTTGGCTGCCGTGCCGAGTGGCGTCGAGGCAAAGCTGTTCGAACAGGAACCGCGCCGTGAACACATACACGCCCATCGAGGCCAGCGCGTGGCTGGTATCGCTGGGAATCGGCTTGGGATTCTCGGGTTTTTCCTCGAAGCCCGTCACACGACATTCGCTGTCGATCTCGACGACGCCGAACTGCCGGGCGGCGACATCGACGGCCACGCGCAACGTGGCAACGGTCACGTCGGCATTGGTTTCGATGTGCCGATTGACCAGCGTGGCGTAGTTCATCTTATAGATGTGGTCACCGGCCAGGATGACGACGTATTTCGGGCGTTCTTTTTCGATCGTGTAGATGTTTTGATAGACGGCGTCCGCGGTGCCTTGATACCAATGCTCGTCGATGCGCTGTTGGGGTGGAACAACGTCGATGAATTCGCCCAACTCGCGGCAGAGATAGGATTGCCAGCCGAGGTTGATGTGCCGGTCTAGGCTCATGGCCTTGTATTGGGTGAGAACGAGGTTTTTGCGAACCCCGCTGTTCAGACAGTTCGACAACGTGAAGTCGATGATTCGGTAGGCCCCACCAAAGGGGACGGCGGGCTTCGCCCGATCCCGCGTCAATGGCTCTAATCGCGAACCTTTTCCACCGGCCAGGATAACGGCCAACACATCCTTCATGTTCAGCCTTTCTTGTACCTTGCACGCTTTGGTTTGTCCGGTTCTTACCCGAGATGGAAGGATTGGACAAATTCAGCCGTTGGCAGCATAACATGGCATATTGACAACCACTCGACTATAGCACGACATACGCTAGAAGCAACTTTCCTTGCCAAATTCTGGCGATTGGATGAAATCCGCTAAACAGGCAAAATCCACGTTCGCTGCCACAGCTCCCAAATCAACAGCGACCAAAGCCGGTAACCATGATTAAACCGTCCTTCTTGATGTTCTGTAATGAGTTGGACAACCGCTTCGGGCCTAAAATAGCCCCTCGACAGGGTGCTTTTGTCGAGCAACACTTCCTGAACGTAATCTTTCAGCTCGCGGCGGAACCAGGCATCCAGCGGCACTCCAAAGCCCATTTTCGGCCGACGCTGGATGCTTTCCGGCAATAAATCTTGAAACACGGTGCGCAATATTCGTTTTCCCCGGCCTAAACGGAACTTCTGTTGGCGCGGCATTCGGGCGGCCAATTCCGCCACGCGATAGTCGAGGAACGGCTGACGACATTCCAGCCCGTGAGCCATCGAGGCGATATCCACCTTGGTCATCAAATCGCAAGGCAGGTACGTCACCAGATCGGCCAAGCTGAACGCCGTGACGGGATCACGACGGTCGGAACGCGCCAGCGCCGCCGTGAGGAAATCCATCGGATCGGTCTCGGGCAAAGCCGCGGCGAAGCTCTCGCTATAGAGCGACTCGCGCCGCGCTTGATGAAAAATGGCGATCCATTCCAGGTATCGCCGCGCGGAAGGTTGAGCCAGCATTTCGACAAATCGTTTCCACTGCCGTAATCGCGATTTTTGGCGCGTCGAGCTTGGCATGTGTTGCCAATAGCGGCCGGCAATCATCCGTCGCAACAGGTTCGGCAATCGGTCGAACCCTTCGGCAAGCCAAACCGCGAGATAACGCGGATAGCCGACGAAAAGCTCGTCGCCGCCGTCGCCGGTCAATGCCACGGTCACGCGCTGGCGGGTCAATTCGGAAACGTACCACGTCGGCACGGCCGAACTGTCGCCGAACGGCTCGTCGTAATGCCAAACCAAACGCGGCAAGATCTCCAAAGCATTGGGGTTTACCTGAAACTCTTCGTGGATGGCGCCGAAACGCGCGGCGGTCTCGCGGGCGTAGCAGGTCTCATCAAACTCCTGCACCGGAAAACCGATGGAGAATGTGCGGACCTGCTCGGCCATCAATTGCGACATCAGGCCGACGATGATCGTCGAGTCGATCCCGCCCGACAAAAACGCCCCCAGCGGCACCTCGCTTTGCAAACGCATTTCGACGGCCGAGGTCAACAACTCCCGCAGCTCGCGCGCGTATTCTTCGGCCGGACGATCGTCTTCCTGGTTGAAATCGGGCTGCCAATAGGGGCGGATGTCGAGTCGGCCGTCCTGCCACAAAGCGTAATGGCCGGGCGAGAGCTTGGCAACGCCACGAAAAATCGTCCGAGGGTGCGGCACGTATTGGTAGGTGAGATATTCATCCAACGCCTGCGGATCGACTTCGCGCGGCACGCCCGGCACTTCCAAGATGGATTTCAGTTCGCTCGCGAACAACAATCGCCCCCGCTCGTGGCGATAGACCAGCGGTTTTTTGCCGAGTCGATCGCGGGCCAAGAGCAATTGTTGCCGCCGGGAGTCCCAAAGAGCGAACGCAAACATCCCATTGAGGCGTTTGATAAATTCCGGCCCCTCGTCTTCATAAAGGTGGACGAGCACCTCGGTATCGCTTTGCGTGCGGAAGCAGTGTCCGGCCCCTTCAAGACGGCCGCGCAGTTCGCGGAAGTTGTAGATTTCGCCATTGAACACGACCCAGACCGTGCCGTCCTCGTTCGAGAGCGGTTGTTTTCCGCCGGCAACGTCGATAATGGCCAGACGTCGGTGCCCCAATGCAACGCCAACGTGTGTCTGTAGGTCTGTGATATAGGCGCCCTCGCCGTCGGGGCCGCGATGGCGCAGCACGTCAGTCATCCGCTGAAGCGTCGGCGGCTCCACGACTTTGCTTGCATCGTTCCAAACCGCGCCGGCGATTCCGCACATGAGGAAAAAGGGGTCAGAGGTCAGGGGGACGGCAAGTCTTGGATTCGTTGAACGTAGAACGGATTACTGAATAGCCCGAACCGCCGCGGTTTCGCCCTATAAGAACATCAACACTTTCCGATAAAGTTCCGTATGGCGGTCGATCATTTTTTGAACACTGAAATTATTCTGCACACGCTCGCGAGCGGCGGCTGAAAATTGCGCGGCCAATGCTGAATCGCCGAGTAACCGCTCGGTATATTTGGCAAAGCCGGCACGATCGCCGACCGTAACGAGATAACCTGTAACCTGCGGCTCGACCAATTCTCGCGTGCCGGGGATGTCGGTGGCAACGACGGGGACGCCCGCCGCCATTGCCTCCATAATCACGTTGGACTGTCCTTCGTAGCCGCTGGTGGACCAAAGCACGTCGAAGTGCGGCATGATGCGAGGCACGTCGTCGCGGTGTCCGAGAAAATGCACTTTGTCGCGAATTTCGCATTGATCGCGGAATAATCGCAGGCGATCGTATTGCGGGCCGTCGCCGATGACGAGCAGGTGGGTATCGTCGCGAATGACTTTCAGAAGATCCGCCGCCCAAATGGCATCCTTGACACGTTTCTGAGGCCAAAGCCGGCCAACCAGCCCTAGGAGCCGGCTATTTTCAGGGATCTGCAACTCGGCTAGCAATTGCTGCCGCGTTGTCTCGGAAGCGGGCGGAATGGCGACGCCGTTGGCGATGACGCATATACGTTCGGGCGGTGTGCCATGCTGGACGTAGAATTCGCGAACGCCCTCGCTATTAACTACGACGCACTGGCAGCGATGGGCCAAAGCCCGATCAAGGGCCAACTGCATCCGGCTTTTCCAAGGATCGACGCAACGCTGGCCGACGATGAATTTGCTGACGCCGCACGCCCGGGCCGCCGCAAACCCGTAGGTGTTGGCCGCAAACATCCAGCCGTGGATCAAATCGGGCTTGAGATGGGCCACATGTTCTTTCAATCGCCAAAATGCCTGGGGGTCAAGCCTCCATCGCTTCCCGATCACGACGGTCGGAACGCCGGCCTCGTTCAGTTGCGTTAGGAGCGGGCCGCCTCGCGTCAACGCACAGACGTGGACCTCGAACTCATCGCGAGGCAATCCTTCGGCCAGCAAGCACATCTGCTTTTCCGCGCCGGAGCGATCGAGAGTCGGAATGATTTGTAAGATGCGTTTTTTCATGGAAGGCCAACCTACTGCCATTCTACCATAATTCCGTTACAAGTTCGACTCCTTTTGGATTTCATGCGGTTCGAGGGCCGCCACGTAGGGTAAATTGCGATATAAATCGTTGTAGTCTAAACCGTAACCGACCACAAACTCGTCGGGGACTTGGAAACCGATAAAATTGGGTTTCAGCGACACTTCACAGCGTCCTTGTTTCTCCAGCAATACGGCACTGCGGACGCTGGCGGGCCCTAGTTCGTCGATTTGCGGAATCAATTCCCAAAGCGTGTGTCCGGTGTCGAAAATATCATCCACGAGCAGCACATCACGGCCCTGGACGCTCGATGAGAGCAAGTCGAGATTCAACACCAAAGGGCCCGGGCGCGTATTGTTGTTGCGATAGCTTCGGGCTTGCACCAATTCGACTTTCAGCGGAATCGGGAGCAATCGGATCAGATCGGCCAACAGCACCACGCTGCCGATCAGAACGCCGATGACGGTCAGCGGTTTGCCTTCGTAGCAGGTTTGGATCTCGCCGGCCATGCGGCGAATGCCTTCGCGGAGCTGATCTTCGGTGATTAGCGTTTTCAAGGTAGACCTCCTGGTCTCTTGGGTTGGATGTTTGGAGGTTGATTGATTTGCAACGCACGCGCATTGATCACATTGACCCGTTTGGTCTTGGGCCAATAATGGATTTCCTGGGCGGAGAACTTTGAAGCCTCGACGCCTACTTCCTTCTGCTGGAACAACTCGGCGTCGTTGCGACCGTCCCCTTTAAGGATAAGCCAATCTTTGGCTTCATTGTAGGTAATCGCCGTGCCGCGGGCAGTAAATGTCGTGCCTTCGACAACGGTATTGCCCATCGCGGCGAGTTCATAATACCGCCGGCCGCCGATCGGCAGCAACATTTGAATGACGGAAAGCTGATCGCAACGGAC
>CAZNMP010000175.1:0-6731 GCA_964573875.1 uncultured Planctomycetaceae bacterium
CGGGAACACGTTGACGCCGCGAATGATGAACATATCGTCGCTGCGGTGCGAAATGCGGGCGATGCGACGGATCGTCCGGCCGCATGCGCACGTTTCGGTCATGATCGACGTGATGTCGCGCGTGCGGTAGCGAAGCATGGGCATGCCCCGCTTGGTCAGCGTAGTGAAAACCAGTTCGCCTTCGCATCCGTCGGGCAACGGTTCAAGGGTGTCAGGGTTGATGATTTCGGGATAGAAGTGATCCTCGAAAATATGCAAGCCGTTTTGATACTGGCATTCGGCGCCGACGCCCGGCCCGATGATTTCGGTCAGGCCGTAGATGTCGAACGCCTTGATGCCGGCCGAAGCTTCGATGCGTTGCCGCATGGCATTGGTCCAGGGCTCGGCGCCAAAGCAGCCCGCGCGAAGCGGGAGCTCGCGCAGATCGACGCCCATTTCCTCGGCCCGATCCAGGAGATGGAGGAAATAGCTCGGCGTGCAGGAAATGGCCGAGACGCCGAAATCTTTCATCACCATGATTTGGCGATCGGTATTGCCGCCGGAAATGGGGATGACCGTTGCGCCCAAGGCTTCGGCTCCGTAGTGGAGCCCCAGGCCGCCGGTGAAAAGCCCGTAGCCGTAAGCGTTTTGCAGGACATCGCCCTGATGCAGGCCGTAGCCGGCCAAGGCGCGGAGCATCACGTTCTGCCATACGTCCAAGTCCGACTGCGTATAGGCCACGACGATTGGTTTGCCGGTCGTGCCGCTGCTGGCATGAAGCCGCACCACTTCCGCCATCGGAGCGGCAAACATTCCGAACGGATAGGTATCCCGAAGATCGGTCTTCACGGTCATCGGCAAACGCACCACATCGTTGATCGTGTGAATGTCGGAGGGCTTGACCCCCAACACGTCCATCCGATCGCGATAGAGGGCCACGTTTTGATACGCTAGTTGCACGACCTCGCGCAATCGAGCGGATTGCAGCTCACGCAGTTCGTCCCGAGGCATGAAGTCGGGCTTACTGGCCGGATGAGGAATCCCCGCGGGAGCGGATGATGGCGTCATGATTTTTTCCTTTACTCCGTCGTACCTTTGCGGCCAAGTTCAAAAGCTTGGCAATTAACTTCAAATAGTTCGGGGCTCATATTCATGCGAATCGCCTCGTGCCAGACCGCGGGGTCTATCGCAAGATGGCGACTCAAAACGCCCAACAACGCCACATTCGCACTGCGGCGGTTGGGCAACGGCAATAATTCAACTTCGGCCGGGACGATCAATGTGCCGCCCTCGCGCAACTTAGGCCGATTGTAATCGACCTGATCCTCGGCCAATACGACAAGATAATCTGTTTCGCCCGGCGGCACCATCGGGCTCAAGACTTTTGCCCCCAGGCGAACGTCGCAAGCGACGGATCCGCCGCGTTGGCTCATGCCGTGTACTTCCGCCTTTTTTACGTCATAGCCGGACAATACGGCCGCATCGGCCAAAATATCCGAGGCCTTCAACACGCCCTGCCCACCCAGACCGGCGATAACGATGTTCAGCGGCGCGCGTGGGAGACCGCTGCCGGCTTTTTCAACAGCGTCGCCCCGCCCTCCGGCCTCCGGCCCCTGGCCTTTGATTCCTGATCCCTGCGACTGGGCGCCACTACCGGCTTGCGCAACAGTGCTTTCCCGAGCCTTGCTCTCTGAACTTTGCGCTTTCTTATCGCGGGCCAACGCCAAAATGCACGGCCGCCGGGCAATGATAACCGATAGTTCGTTACGGGCCAAAGCGCCGCGCAGCGATTGCTCGAACTGCTCCTGGCGGGTTGCAGGATCCAAAATAGTGACGTTCTCGATTCCCAACGAGCGCACGAGGTTTTCGATAACGACGCGGCCCGACGGTTCGTGGCCCAACGTGCGGCCGGTGCCCGGGTGTTCTTGCAGACCGGTCATGGCCGTGATGCTGTTGTCGAGAATCACCACCACATGGCCGGTCGCCGGGCGATTGTAAACCATTTCAATCAGGCCGGTCACGCCGCTATGCCAAAACGTACTGTCGCCGATCACGCTGACGACGCGCCGGGCTTCGGCTTCCGGTAGCACATGGCGCAGGCCCAGGCCCATGCCGATGCTCGCGCCCATGCACAACTGCGAATCCATCGCCTCGATCGGCTTCATCGCACCCAAGGTATAACAGCCAATGTCGCCCGCAACGATGCAGTTCAGTTTTTTCAGTAAATCAAACGTCGCGCGGTGGGGACAGCCCACGCAAAGCGCCGGCGGTTTGCCGGGCACGGGCGGGGCCTCGGGCGAGGTGTCGTTGGCAAGGATGCGTCGCACCCGAGCGACGTTCAACTCGCCAAACCGATACATCTCCGGTTTCTGCTCAACTTCCATGCCCGCCGCCCGAATCTGCTCGAAGAGATACGGATCGTTCTCCTCGACAATCAAGCATTGCTGAACACTGCCGACGAACCGGCGAATTTCCTCGAACGGCAAGGGGTAAGTCATGCCCAATTTCAGTACAGCGGCCTTGGGCGCCGCCTCGCGAACGTGCATGAACACGATACCGGAGGTGATAATACCCAGGTCGCGATTGCCTTCGACGACTGGGTTCAGCGAACCTGCTTCATTCCAAGCGGCAATTTCGGCCAGCTTCTGACGCAAACGTCGATGGGCCGGCCGCGCATGCATGGGCACCATGACCCGGCCGGCGATGTCGCGTGTGAAATGCGGTTCGGCCGGTTGCCGCACGGGGCCATGCTGCTCGACCAGACTTTTCGAGTGGCACACGCGCGTCGTCATTCGCAGCATGACCGGCAAGTGCCATTTCGCGGAGATTTCAAAGGCCGCGAGCGTAAAATCGTAAGCCTCTTGCGAATCCGCCGGTTCGAGCATCGGAACCCCCGCAGCCACGGCATAGCGACGGTTGTCTTGCTCATTCTGGCTCGAAGCCAAGCCCGGATCGTCGGCCGAAACCAACACCAGCGCGCCAGGCACGCCGGAATAAGCGGAGGTGAACAGCGGATCGGCGGCCACGTTCACGCCGACGTGCTTCATGGTCACGAGTGCGGCGGCCCCGCCAAAAGCCACACCGAGGGCCACTTCAAACGCCACTTTTTCGTTCGGCGACCACTGGGCCCGGCCGCCCAAAACGTCAAGGCATTCGAGAATTTCGGTCGAAGGAGTGCCTGGATAGCCGACGCCCAGGGCGACGCCCGCATCGCGGGCCGCCAGGGCCACCGCTTCATTGCCGCTCAACAGTTGCATAGGTGTTTTCAGTTTGTCCATCATGCCATCATACGTCGAATGGTTTCAATCTTCCACACGGCCCTCGTGTGGGTGGTGCTCGTCCTAGATGCGTCAAGCTGTTCGATACAATCCGTGAGTCTCGATATACATTTCGACAGAGCGGGGAACGCGGTAACGGATGCTTTGGGCCGCCTGAATCCGGCGTCGCAATTCGGTCGAACTGATGCCGCACTCGGGCATCTCGACCTGGCATCGGCGGATCTCTTCCAGCCGCTCGGGCCTGACAATCTCGCGCAGGCAATCAAAATCAACCGGCCCGCAACCGGGGCGACAAACCACGACCGGCACGGCCAGCTCGCAAACGCGCGGAGCGTTGCGCCAGTGCGGAAGATCAGCCAGCATGTCGGCCCCCAGCAGGAAAAACAGTTCCCGGCTCGGATCTTCCTCGTGCAGGTGCGTCAAGGTATCGACCGTGTAATTCACGCCGCCGCGGTCCGTCTCGTAACGGCACACCGAAAACGCCGGGTTGCCAGCCGTGGCCAGCTCCAACATTTCGATACGCTGTTCGGCCGATGTCCGCTCTTGATCCTGCTTATGCGGCGGCACGGCAGCCGGCAGGAACCATACGGCGTCCAGCCGACACTGCTCGCGGCAGCATTCCGCCAGAAGCAGATGCCCACAATGAACCGGATCAAAACTGCCGCCGAAAATTCCGAGTCGCACGAGATGAATGAAAATTAGGGAGTGGAGGGTTAGAACGTAAAACCGCCGCGATCGAGCAGCGACAGGGCGCACCTTATTCGTTTGACTCGAAGGGATTCACCAGCGCGACGCCGGCGTAACGATAATCGTTGATGTTTCGCGTGACAACCGTGAGTTGATGTTGGCGCGCCGAGGCGGCAATCAGACTGTCTTTCAGCGGCATGGCACGACCCTTGCGTTTCAGTTCGGCCAACAATTCGGCCCAAACGTTTGCGGTGCCGGCGTCCATATCCAAGACATACAGCTTTTTCGCACCATCAGCAAACCATTTTTGCAGCCGCGTTCGACGCCGTCCTGCGGGAAGGAGCAATATCCCATATTCCAGCTCGCCTAAAACGATGGGATTGACGACCAGATGCCGTTCATGAGCCCCAAGCCAATCGATGACCGACGGCGCCGGTTCCGGCTTGGTCGCTTCGCTCAACACATTGGCATCAACCAGGAAATTCATTGCCGCGTAGAGAAAATGGTTGGACCAGTCGCACGCGTAAAATCGTGGGTTATCCTAAGGGGGTTAGTAGGGTGCGTCCGCGACGCACCATTCATTGATTCAATTTCATCACACGGCGGCAGGGCCGCACGTTATAGCTTTCCGACGGAATCCGTCGAATCGGACGGCAACGAGCGGAACCAGTTGCCTTCGGGACAGGTCCTAAGCCAATCGAGTACGCCGCCTTGTCCTCGCGTGTTGCATTTCTTAAGTAGGTATTGTCCGGCATCTACTCGCTCAACATCGAATTCCTCGCCCGGCGTAATGTGATCTTGCCGTCGCAATTCCGCGGGCAAAACAATTTGTCCTTTCGTGGAAACAATCGTCTTCATATAGGTAAGATAACATCTTACATCGGCCGGGTCAAGCTAAATCCGAAACAAGGGGGCTAATGTAAGTAGGATGCGTCCGCGACGCATCGTTAATTGCGTTAAATATCCCAAACCATTTCGATGCGTCCTAAACGCGCCCTTATAGCCGCCGTTTCTAATCCCTAATCTCTAATCCCTCTTCTTCACAGCCCCAGCACGTCGTTCATCCCGTAAAGCCCGGGCTTTTTGCCGACTAAAAACTTCGCAGCGGCCAAGGCGCCGGCGACGTAACAGTCGCGATTGCTGGCGCGGACGGTAAGCTCCATCATTTCGCCCAACATGCCGAAAACGATCGTATGCTCGCCCGGATTATCGCCGACGCGAATGGCATGATAGCCGATTTCGCCATGCGGACGTTTGCCGGGCCGGCCTTCGCGACCGTGCCGCGCAGCCGTTTGCCCCATCACGCCGGAAATGATTTGCCCGAACTTCAAAGCCGTGCCGCTCGGCGCGTCTTCCTTGAAACGATGATGCCGCTCCAAAATCTCCACGTCAGCGTCGCGGTCCTTCAAGACCGTGGCCGCCATCTCCGCCAGTTTCATCGTCAGATTGACCGCCATGCTCATGCTAGGCGACCAAAGCAGCGGGATTTCTTTCGCGGCCGCGCGAAGCTTCTCGAGTTGCGATTCCGTCAGCCCCGTCGTGGCCACGACCAGCGACACTTTTTTCCGCCGACAGGTTTCGATGATTTTTTCGGCCGCCGCAGGCACCGAGAAATCAATGACGACATCCACGGCCGTTTCAAAATCCGAGGTAATCGGAACGCCCAATGCCTTCACACCGGCCACCGATCCGGCGTCTTCACCCAATCGCGGATGCTGCGGTGAATCAATCGCGGCAACCAAGGTCAATTCAGGATCGGTGGAACCAATAGCAACAAGCCGTTGGCCCACGCGGCCCGCAGCTCCATGAATGGCAATGCGTGTGGACATAGGGGTCAGAGGTCAGAGGTCAGAGGTCAGGGGTCAGGGGTCAGGGGTCAGGGGTCAGGGGTCAGGGGTCAGCGGTCAGCGGTCAGAAGTAGGAGATCGGAAATTATAAAAAAACGCTTGTGCTTCGCACATCAACTATGCGATTTAATCGCCTTGACAATCGCATCCAGATCGTTCGGCACGGCCACCGCATGGTTGGCGTAAGCCGCGCTGGTCACGCCGCGACAGCCGAGCACTTCGTCGAATTTCCCTGGATCGCTCGTATGGTAAGCCACGGTGGCGGTTGGGTCTTTGAGCTGATGGCCGGTCAAGATGCAAACGACGCGTTCGTTGCGTCCGATGATGCCTTCGGCCACCAGCTTTTTCGCCCCGGCCACGCTGGCCGCGCTGGCCGGCTCGCAGCCCATGCCGCCGGCGCCCACTTGGGCCTTGGCATCGAGTATTTCCTGGTCGGTCACTTCGCGGACAACGCCGTTGCACCACTCCAAGGCACGGATGCACTTCGTCAGGTTCACCGGCCGATTGATTTCGATGGCGCTGGCCAAGGTCGAGGCACGCCGCCCTTCGGCATCCATCTCGGCGTAATACTTCGCGGCAACGTCGATATTCGGCCGACCGTTGTTCCATCGCAGCCCGCGACGCTCGACCAGTTCGTAAAGCGTGTTGGCGCCGGCGGCATTGATCACAGCCAGACGCGGAATGCGTTTGATCAAGCCCAATTGGTGCAGCTCATGAAAGGCCTTGCCGAAGGCGCTCGAGTTGCCCAAGTTTCCGCCGGGCACGACGATCCAGTCGGGCACGTCCCAGCCCAACGATTCTAAGACGCGGAACATGATCGTTTTTTGCCCTTCCAAGCGGAAGGGATTCACGCTGTTGACCAGATAGATGCCTCGTTGCTTCGAGACTTCCTGGACCCGGGCCATCGCATCGTCGAAATCGCCGTCGATTTGCACGGTCA
>CAZNMP010000176.1:0-6718 GCA_964573875.1 uncultured Planctomycetaceae bacterium
CCTCATCGGCCGGAACGGCCTTGACGAACATGCCGAGGATGAAACAGAGGCTTATTGCGAATCTCTTCATCGAAAACTTCATAAGATATTCTCCGTGGTTTTGAATTGTGTGTTCCGGGGAGCGGCACGATGGATCGGCCTCTTTCGTCACTCGAAAGGATCGGGCCGTCATAGCGACCGTAGGTATTCCGCCAATGCTTTGATTTGTTCGGGGGGAAGGCCCTTGGTGTTGCCGTGTGTGTTGTTCGGGTTGCAAGTTGAAAGCATTTCTTCGAGCGTCAACGCGCGTCCATCGTGCAGATAGGGCGCCGTGCGCCACATTTCGACCAGCGTCGTGGTGTCGAACTCGCGTCCTTCCTCGCCGCCAACACCCAGGCCAAGGTTATATTTCTTCAGATTGGTAAAGAGCCGCTCGCCGTTCGGGCCGGTTTTGTCGGGCTGGTGACATGTGGCGCAACCAGCCCCATGAAAGACTTTCTCACCCTCCATTGCGACCGCCGAGAGTTTCCCATTCACGAGATGTGGGCTCGGCGCCGGTTTGAGCGAACTGACATAAGCATCCAGGCAAAGCGCATCCTCTTCAGGCCGGACGGCGAACAGAATATGAGTGATGCCCTTGCGATTGCACGCTTGCATGTCGGGGCGAACGCCGGTGACCATGGCCGGGGGCGTCAGATGGCAATACACGAGGTTCTTGCTCTGTTTCGGAGTTCCGATGCCGTCGTTCAGCAAGTCCCAGTTCAAGCCGTCCGAGCGCCCGTCCGGATGGCAGCTCGCGCAGCTCACCCACTGTTGGAAAGACATCGTGGCATCGTTCCAGAGCATCTCGCCGCGGCGCACGCGGTCCTTGCCGAGGTCCGGCGCTGCGCCCAAGGGGATGGCATCGCATTTCAGCACCGTATCACCCAACTTGGCGACAGCCAGAGCGTCCGCGAAATAGAGTGCGGCATACGCCGTATTGCCGACGACGGCCACGCCATGCGGGCCGTCGCCGTTGAGCTTCAGGCGGCGTCGGATGTCCGTCAAAAACGTCAGATCGTTGGGCACGTCCGACGCGGACTTGGTGACTTCCGTCACTTTTTCATTCTTAGCGGCCTTGTCGAGTCGTGTGTGGAACGCCTCGCGATCTATGGCGCTGATTTCGCGCGTGCCGGCATGTGCCACGATCAGAAGCTTGCCGTCCGGCGACACGGCCGCGCCCCAAGGATTGGCGGCCCCGCGGTCTACATCGTCTAATAATGCCGTGTTGATGTATTCGCCGGTTTCGCCATTGAAGACGCTTAAACCCGCCGTGTTCATCCATCCGCGTTCCAATTGCGTGGTCGGCAACTGATACCGTGCCAGGTTGTGCGTGACGTAGATGAATTTTCCATCCGGCGAAGCAGCCATGCCTCGCACGCCGGTACTGCCGTTGGGCAGCGTTCCATGCCCAATCAGCTTGAACGTGGCTGTATCGATCACGGAGACGGCGGCCGCGACGACCTTATCGGTTGCGCGACCGGCAGGCAGATGGTTGGCCACAAACAACAGTTTGCCGCCGACGCCCAATGCCGCCGCATGGGGTTCTCGCAATACGGCAACGGTTGCCTTCGGCTTCATCGTCGCGGCATCGACGGCTACGACATTATTATTGAAGCGGTTCAGCACGTACACCGTGGCGGCGTCTTTGCCGACGACCGGCCATAGGGGCGTGTGGCCCGTGTCGATTTTGGCTAAAACCTTGCCAACGGCGTCGAGCTTATATAATGCGCCATTCGCGCCGCCGCCGGTAACATACACAACGCCGTCGGCCGCCGCGGCCACGCCGCTCGGATCACACAGCAGCGGCCATTCCGCCGACAATTTATTGCTTGCGACATCGAACAGAAGCAGTTTTCCCGAAGTGGCTGCCGTTACATACAGCGTCTTGCCGTTCAGTGCGACCGCCAAATACTCGGGCGAAAGGTACGCAGCCGAGCACTTGCCGGCTACAAAACCAAGAATAATCAGACCTAATATCCGGCGTTTCAGTGCGTTCATTTGTGGTGCCTCGCTGATATGTGCAAAACTCAACAGACGCTGCGAAAGCTCACGTGCGGCTTCATTTCGGTCTCGCGATCCTTCTAATCCACGGGGCCGGGACGAATGATGCGCGGAGCATTCTTGACTTTCGGTCGAATGGACAACCAATCGACGCCTTGGAACACCGGATCTTCTTCCGTCCTGATCTCGTCGTCGCCTTGATAGGGACACATCGCATCGACCCAGGCAATAAGTCGCTGGAGGCTCAATGGATCGACCTTCACGTCGTAGTGTTTGCCGTTGGAACACATTTCAATGAGCCGGCTGCGATAGGAGAGATAGGTCATCGGTGGCGGCGTCAGATAGGCGGCCGGGTCGGTCGTGCCAAAGGCATCGACCATGATCATGCCGGCGATACCGAATCCCGGCGGCGGATTCGCAGGCCGCTGATAAGGCGCGCCCCACGTGGGTCGGCCGATCAGCGTCATGTAAGGCTCGGCAACTTGCGGCAGCCCGGGGCGCAGCGTTAAGTCGAGCGTTTTACGCGCTTCACCGTTGCCGCCGTGACAGCTATTGCAGTACTTATCGAGCACTGGCTGGACGTAACGCGGATAGCTCACGGTATCCTTGCCCCAGGGCGGCGTCGCGATGGTTTGCGGCGGTTTGGCCAGTGCCAGGCAATTGTTGCGCAATTGCGGCGCACGGCTGTGCGATTCGTGGCATCCCAAACATCCGCGGTATTCGCCCGGCATTACGCCCACGAAGCTCCGCATGGTCTGCAAGGCACGGTAGTTTTCGTCGAGCAGTTGAAAGTGGAGTGCCATGCCCGGCGGCGTCTCGAAGGCCACCGAGCCGTCACGCTCGATGGGAACGGTGCCCAGCACGCGCTTCACGCCTTCCGACTGCACGGCCGAAACCACCGGCCCGGTCGAAATGTACGGCCGCCGGTTCCAATAGGTATAGGTCTTGGGCTCGATCGTCATCACACGCATATAGCGGGCTTTGTCGTGCAGAACCGGCGGTGCATTTTGGTATACATTGGCGCTGAAGATGACTCCGCTCTTCGGGTGTTCACGCTCTTCGCGCGTGGGCCAAGCCACGCGGTCGGCAATGACATGCGGCCGAACGCGAGGCCGCACCGGGATGGCGTGGAAGATATTGTTCACGCCTTCGTAGATAAGCTCGCGGTTCCCGTCAACGTCCATTAGATACAACAGGAACTTGCCATCGCGCTGTGCCGAAACGAGAAAATCCTTCTCGCCAAGCGGATAGGGCGAATAATAGGCGGGATACGAACCGCTCCGGTGATAATTGGGCGATTCGATCGGATCGACGGGCCCGTTGCCCGACTCCGGCCATGTCACGTCGGCCGTGATCTTGGTCAAGCCTTGAGGAAAGTTGTAGCCGTGATCCGGATCGACGATCCCCACGGAGCCCGCAAACCAGTCGTGATGAGCGCTGCCGGTGAACATCACGCGGCGGCTGTCGGGAATCGCGCGGGCGTCCTTCAACACATCGGGCCAGACGCTCTGATTCCCCCAGTAAAGGTTTACCTGTGTGCCGTCGGGATGCACGGTCCATAGTTTTTGCAAACGCCACAATGGCTTGTCGGTGTATTCCCA
This sequence comes from uncultured Planctomycetaceae bacterium, assembly GCA_964573875.1. Lineage (GTDB taxonomy): Bacteria > Planctomycetota > Planctomycetia > Pirellulales > Thermoguttaceae > CAYWGR01. The sequence goes on from CAZNMP010000176.1 coordinate 3,624, forward strand.
ACGGGTATAGATCACACGTCCGTCGTTCATCACCGAGGGCAGATAATCCGGCTCGTTGTTCGGCGAGATGAGATAGACATTCTTGCCGTCGCGATCGCATCGGGCGAGCACGAAGGCATTCGTCGGAGGCATGCAACGCACGTAACTGTGCGCGCGGGTGGTCGAGAAGACGATATGCCGGTCGTCGGGCAAATAGATGGGATCAAGATCGTCGAATATCCCGTCGGTCAATTGTTCCAAGCCCGAGCCGTCGATATTGATTTCGTACAAGTGGAATGATTTCTCGTTGTGCGGCTTGAAGCAAAAGAGAACCTTCTGAGCGTCCCAGGAGAGGTCGGGACGCCAGAACGACCCGTGCAGCGGGTTTTGCGGCATCAGTTGTTTGAGTGAACCGGTGGGAGATAGACCGTCGAGAACCAACAGCCGAGCGCCGGGCACGGCCATATAGCCGAGTCGATGCCGTGTTTCGTGCCGCCACTCGCTGCCCTGAGGATAGGGCATATCGACAAACAAGATGCGGTTGAAGTCGATGACGGGATTACGCATGGCAATCGCCCGCTTGATTTCGCGAACCTGGAAGTAAAGTTCCGGGCTGGGCTTGGTGAGCGATGCTGACAGTTTTTCCAGCTCGGCCAGTTGGGCCAGCTCTTTCGCGAAAGTCGTATTTCCACGGGAAGCCTTTGTGATGCGGTCCGCAAGACGTCGCGTCCAGTCGATCTCGCTCAAGATCCGTTCGCGGCTTGGGTTTTGGTCGGCCTGATGCAGCCAATCGCGATGCAGTGCTTCCTGGGCCTCGTTAGCCGTCAAGTTGCGAGTGACAGGCGTCTCCGGCGTGACATAAGGGGCCACGGGTTCCGATACATACGGACGGAACTGGATCTTCGGGCTGATTTCCAGCATGAATGCAATCCAGTCGGACGAAAATGCCGCCGCGGGACCGAGGGCCTTGAGTTTTTCGAGTCGGACGCGATACGAATCGAGTTCCTCCCACTTGCGAGCCTCTTCCGGCGACTGCTTTTTCTTTTGATGTTCGGACAACGGCCTATACTCGAACAACAAGGCTACCAATCGCTCGGCCAGCTTCACATGAGCGTCGGCATCGGCGGCGACCAGCAAATCATCCATTTTCGTATTGGTTGCGGAAGTGAACCGGTCGCAGTCGCCGGCGAAGTCGGCCTTCAGCAGCGCGGCCGCGCCGCGGGCCACATCCATATTCTGCGTAAGATGCAGTTCCACCATGCGCCGACGGCACTGCATAATCGTCTCGGCAAAAGACGGAGCACGTTGATAGACTGCTTGAATGCGTTGGGCCAGTTGTTTGGCCGTCTGCTCCAAAATTTCCACGCCTTGGCGGTAGAGCATGGCGATTTGCTGGGCATTGAGCCCGCCGGCATAGATCCGCAAGTCGTCCAATACTCCTTGGAAATCCTCGCCATCGCCCGCCGAACCGATGTTCCCTGAGGTGTTGGTCCCCGCCTCAATGACACCGGGACGTTCGAGACGTCCGATCTCGCTTCCGTCGAGATATAAACGCATCCAACGGCCGTCGAACGTGGCTGCGCAGTGGTGCCAGCGACCATCGCAGACCTGGGCAGGCTGGATCGGGGCATGGCATTCGACATAGCCGCCGATATTTAGTCCCAATGCCAGGCGATTTCCATTATCCTGAAACGAAAAAAGCACGCGGTTGTTGCCGTCTTCCTTGCGGAATATCTCGCGATAACCGTTTAAATCCGTGGGTTTGACCCAAGCAACCAATGAGATGCCGGCCGCGTTGCCCAGGGGAATTCGCCTATCCATTTGCAAACGATGCGAACCGGATAACGCAACTGCCGGACCGAAGACGCCGATTTGCCGAGCCGGCGTGGCCGAGGGCCATACGACCGTGGCATGCCAACCATTGCCGCTCGAATCGTTGCAGACATTGCCCGAGGCCTCATCGAACGTCCAATGGGCAATCAGGCGGTTTTCGATCTTCGTGGCCGCATCGGGCGGAGTCGTCTTGTGGTCGTCGCTGTTGCCGTGCGAGACCATCGTAACCAGTATCGAAACGCTTAGTACGCACAGCGGTCGCCAACTGTTCGTCATGGTCGAAGACATTTTGGCTATCCTCCTCGTGTTGTAGCAAACTAGGTTTTGCAGACGACTCCAAGAGACTTGTTTCTTAAAATCGAACAATGTTACTTGGAGCCTGTACTGGTAGGTGAGACTGTCATTGATTTTTCGGGGGCAAGGCGGGGTTGGTCGGAGGGAATGCTGCAAGTGGAACTAAGTTGCGGAACAGGGCGGAAATCGGGCTCTCCTTGGTAACGCAAATTGCGGCGACCGTAATAGGTGCCGTAGTATGGCAGATTGAGATCGACCCAAGTCACAAGCCGGACCATTTCCGGTTGTGCAAGCTTCACGTCATAATGGCCGTCGCGCAACAATCGGATCAGCTTGCTGGTGTGTGAGCCGCGCGAATAGGGAGCCATCGGGGCCGAATCTTTGGGATCGGCATTCCATTCGTTATAGCCCTGGACGTGGCCCTTCGCCAAAAGTTCCTCGTAGGATCGGTTGAAAAAAGTCGTGAGCGTGCCTGATAGGTCCAGTTTGCCCCCGGGCGAAGCGTTGCTGTGGCATCGCACGCAATGTTGATCGAGAACCGGTTGCACATCACTGACGTAGTGCAACGGCCTGGAGGCCGTCGCGTCGCCCGGCTGCGCCGTCGGCCGTACTGGTGGACGTCGGAGTGCCTCGAACGCCATGTTCTGTCGAAACGGCGCACTCCGTCGATCTTCGTGACAACCAACGCAGGAACGGTTTTCGCCCGGCTGAAGGTTCACAAAAGTCCGCATTGTCTGGACCTGCATGAAGTCTTTGTCCAGGGCCTGCAAGAAGATGTTGCGATTGGCCGGCACCGTGAAACAGGCCGAGCCGTCCTCGCAGACGGGCACGATGCCATGCAATACCGCTACCCAGATGTGGGTGTTCCCGTTCAGCACGGCCATGGGCGAGCCATTGCCGCCATCGTCTGGGGCTGCTTTGTCCAAGACATCCCACAACCTTGGCACTTGCTCGACCACGCGCAGGTATTTCACGCTCCCGGAACGCAC
>CAZNMP010000177.1:0-6692 GCA_964573875.1 uncultured Planctomycetaceae bacterium
TCGTTGAAATAATGCATCACCGAGGGCAGAAACATCGGCTTACCGTTTTCCCGCGCAATGCCGATCGTGGCGTCGTAACGCTTGGCTTTCTCTTTGGCCTCGGCGCTTTGAGCCAGGATACCCTTCGGAAAATACAAGTGTTTCCCGAACTCGGAAAGCATCCCAAACACATGGGGATTTTCCCGCTCGATCGTTTCGTTGAGTTCCGCCGCCAAGGGGCGAATCTCGGTGCCCGGACGCAACAGCGAAATCGGCGACCGTAGCCGCTGGCGAAGATGATCCAGATGCTCCCACATGGTCATGGGGAACCGCTTGCCGAATTTCTGGAAGAACGTCGCGATGCCCTCGGTTTCCTGATACCAATCCTCGCGATTGACCGCCAGCAGTTTGTCCAGCGCTTCTTGCGACACGTTCAAGCCGGTCAGGTCCAGGCTCTCGGGCGTCGGCACGTAACCGATCGCGGTCTTTGTGGCCTCGGCCTCGCCGCGGCAACGATCGAGGATCCACTCGATCACTCGCAAATTCTCTCCATAGCCGGGCCAAAGGAACTTGCCGTCGTCGTCGGTGCGGAACCAATTGACATGGAAAATCTTCGGCGGATTGGCCATCCGGCGGCCCATGTTCAACCAGTGTTCAAAGTAGTCGCCCATGTGATAGCCGCAGAACGGCAGCATGGCCATCGGGTCGCGGCGCACTTCGCCCAACTTGCCGAATGCCGCGGCAGTCCGCTCGGAAGCCATTGTGGCCCCGACGAAAACGCCGTGTTCCCAATCAAAGGCTTCGTAGACCAAGGGCGCCAATCGTGCACGGCGTCCGCCGAAAATAATCGCCGAAATCGGCACGCCGTGGTGATGCTCGGTGCGGAACGAATGCGACGGGCACTGTGTGAGCGGCGCGGTAAATCGCGAATTGGCGTGGGCCCCTTCAATAGGCTTGCCATTTTCATCCTTCATGCCGGGCTTCCACGGCCGGCCTCGCCAATCCCAACCTTCGGCCGGCGGCTCACCTTCGCCGCCTTCCCACCAAACCGTGTTGTCCTTCGTCAGCACCACGTTCGTGTAGATCGTGTTGCGGCTGATGGTTTTCATCATGCTCGGATTCGTCTTCGAGTTCGTTCCCGGCGCGACGCCGAAGAAGCCTGTTTCCGGATTGATGGCCCACAGCCGTCCGTCCGTATCGATCCGCATCCAGGAGATGTCGTCGCCGACCGTCCAAATGCGGTAGCCCTTAACCTTCAGCCCCTCGGGCGGAATCAGCATGGCCAGGTTCGTCTTGCCGCAAGCGCTGGGAAATGCCGCCGCGATATATTCCACCCGGCCGTTCGGATTCTCGACGCCCATGACCAGCATGTGCTCGGCTAACCAGCCTTCGCGCTTGCCCAAGTAGCTGGCGATGCGCAATGCCAAGCACTTTTTGCCCAGCAAAACGTTTCCGCCGTAGCCCGAGCCGACGCTCCAGATGGTGTTGTCTTCGGGGAAGTGCAAGATGAGACGGCGTTTGATGTCCAAGTCGGCCTTGCTGTGCAGGCACTTGGTGAATTCGCCGCCCGCTCCGAGCTGCTTGAGCACCGATGCTCCGACGTGCGTCATGATGCGCATGTTCAATACGACGTAGATGCTGTCGGTCAGTTCCACGCCGATTTTGCTGAACGGCGAACCGACCGGGCCCATCGAGAAGGGAATGACGTACATCGTACGCCCCTTCATCGCGCCCTTGAATATCTCGCCTGCCCGGCGGTAACCTTCCTCGGGCGACATCCAATTATTCGTCGGACCGGCATCCTCTCGCAACGTGGTACAGATATACGTCAAATCTTCAGTGCGGGCGACGTCGTTCGTGGCTGTTCGATGATACAAACAGCCTGGCAATTTCTCTTGATCGAGAACGACCACCTCGCCCGTTGCGGCGGCCTCTTGCGTCAAACGATCTTTTTCCTCTTCCGACCCGTCAATCCAAACGATCTGGTCGGGCCCGCATAGGCGAGCCATCTCTTCTACCCACTCCTGAAGTTTGCGATGCTGGTTCACGTGGCGTCAAAGCCTCCTTAAGTGCGAAGCCGCCGGCATTCGAGGTCCAAACCTAAAAAAAGCCGGGGACACGGCGGATAGTCGTTTTGCCCCGGCGCAGTTACGTCAGCCTAAGTATTGCGTTCTTTAAATCAAATTTCAAGGCCCCCTAGTGGGGAAATGTCTTTTTTTCCTTAGTATGCAAAACACGCGTCTATCTCGCGTACTACCAGCCGAATCCTCAATGCCTTTTGGGCTTAAAATTTCTGCTCGGGATAGCAGAAAATATGCCCCCTTCAGCTCCCAATCCATGAACGGGCACCGGGCACGGATTGGCGGCGGAATGATGCCGGCGGCCCTACTTCTTTACGAACCGCCGATTCCTAAATCGTCGAGTTTTTTCCGCAACGTCGTGCGATGCAGTCCCAAGCGGCGCGCAGCCGCCAAACACTGCCCCCCGCAATGCTCCATCGCCGCCCGTAGGAGCGGCGGCTCCACGAATTTCAAAAAACGCTCGTACACATCCTCGCTCCCGGCTGGATCTTGAAATTGAAGTTCCGCCCATTGCCGTATCAACTGTGCAACGGTTTCTTCCGATGTCGAGGCCGCCATGGTTGCTGGAACCAACGGCGGCGGCAAATGCTCGGGCCCGATGATGCCGCCCCGCGCAAGAATCATTGCATGCTCGATCGCATTTCGCAATTCTCGAACGTTGCCAATCCACTGGCGGCTCTGTAACTCTTCAATGGTCTCGGTCGAAATCGTCGGTTTGGCGTTAGGTCCCGCCAGCAGATTCAAAAAATACGCCGCTAACTCGGGAATATCGTCCCGACGCTGCCGAAGCGGCGGGATCTCAATTTCAAACGTAATCAGCCGAAAATACAGATCGTGACGAAATGCCCCTTCGGCAACACGCTGGTTGAGATTCTGATGCGTTGCCGAAATCAGGCGAAAGTCGCTCTGCACAGGCCGCTCAGCCCCGACGGGCAATATCTCGCCGTGCTCCAACACACGCAACAGTTTCACTTGCACCGGCATCGGGATATCGGCTACTTCATCGAGAAAGATCGTGCCGCCATCGGCTTGTTCGAGCAGACCTTTGCGCGATTGCTCAGCGCCCGTAAAGGAACCTTTCACATGGCCGAACAATTCGCTCTCGGCCAACGAAGGACTCAGCGCGGCCACGTTCACCGCGACGAAAGGCCCTTCCGACCGACGGCTGTAACGATGGATCGCCCGCGCGACCAGCTCTTTGCCCGTGCCGCTTTCACCTCGCAGATGCACGCAAGCGTCGGACGGGGCCACCACTGCAATCCGCTTAAATACCTCTTGGATGGCATTCGAGCGGCCGACAATCGGTCCGACATACGGCCCCGCTTGTTCCGAATCCGTCGCCGCCGATGGATGGGCGAGGCTATCCGCCGCACGTTGGATGACCCTCTGCGCCGCCGTCAAGTCGAACGGTTTCAACAAATACTCGAATGCGCCATTGCGCACCGCCTGTACGGCCGTGGCCAAATCGCCGAACGCCGTGATGATAATGATCGGCACCGCACCGATGACCTGGCGAAAATGCTGCATGGCGTCCAGCCCGCTCATGCCCGGCAACCGCACGTCGAGCACAATGATATCGGGCCGCCGAACCGCTGCAGCCTCGAGCCCTTTTTCAGCCGATGCCGCCGTGGCGACGCTATGCCCTAGCGTCTCGGCCAGCTTTGCCAGTCCCCAGCATATACTCGGTTCGTCGTCAACAATCAGCAAATGAGACATTGTTGGGGATTAGGGATTAAAATTTGGGATTTAGGGATTTAGGGTTTGATTCACTAGCCACTAGCCACTAGCCACTAGCTCCTTCGACCAACGGCAACTCTACCATAAAACACGTCGTATCTTGCTCGCGTTGCCAGCGGATGACGCCGTGATGACGCTCGGCCACCTGCCGGGCAACGTATAGCCCCAGGCCGGTGCCTTCTGATTTGCCCGTTACAAACGGCTCGAACAAACTCTGGGCCACCTGCGGCGTTGGGCCGGGGCCGTTGTCGCGCACCAGCAATGCGGCATGGCCTTCGCCCGCTCTTTCCAACGCAACGGCAATATGCGGCTGCACGCCGCTGCGCCGGTCGGCCGCTTCGACGGCATTGGCAACCAGATTCACCAGCAGTTGCCTTAAATCTTCCGGATCGCCTCGCACCACGAGTTTTTCCTCCGGCAACGACACTTCCAGATCAATTCCCGCATGAGTGCATGTCGGACGGACCAATGAAATCGCATCCTCGACCACTTTCGCTAACATAACATCCTCATTGAGCGTGGAAGCCTCGCGCCCCGCCGCCATGAACCTCTTCAAGTAGGATTCCATCAACGAAAGTTGCCGCAGGGCAACGTCGAGTGATTCGTTCGGCGAGCCGGTCTTGCACTCAAGCTGATGCAGTTCAATGGCAATGCGAGCCCCCGTGGCGGCGTTGCGCAATTGATGCGCCATGCCCGCCCCCAAACGATCGAGCGTGCGTATTTGCTCATGCCTGCGCACTTGAATTTCGTATTGGCCCAACTGTTCGGCCATCTGGTTGAGCGAAACCGCCAGATCCCGAATCTCATCGTCGTGGCGCGAGACAACCACGGGCTGAAAATTGCCTCGTGCGATGGCGGCGGCCCTATCGCCCAATTCGCGAATCGGTTGCACAAAACGGTGCGCCAAAACCGTCGTCACCAGCATGACCGCGATGGAAGCCACGGCCCCGGCCGTCAATGCGGGATACGCCGCTTGCCGCATGGTGGCCGACCAACGATCCTCGGGATAAAGCACCACAAGCGACCCTGCCGGCGAAACCGGATCACGGCCGGCCACTGCGACGCGCTGGCTCAAATAGTTCCGTCCTCCCAAGGATGCTGTCGGTCGGCCGGCCAAATCGCTCGAAGGCTCATCGTCATGCAGCCGATGCAACTGCTCTAAATCGTCGGCATCCAACGATAAGGTGCTTGCTTGCAAAACGTCGCGTCGATCCAGCAAGACAAATTCCGCGCCAGAAAGACCGCCCATCTGTCGCAATACCGTCTCGCTCAAGGGAAACGGCGCCTGGGTAAGCGTTGCAACTACCCTCCGCAAACTTTCCTCTTGGGATTGCCTTGCACGCACCCCCCCATAATAAGCGCTACCCAAACTCGCCAGCGCGATGGCCAATACGACCACCGTGAGCATGGGCAACAACAACTGGGATTGGATAGGCCATCTCATATTCCCCCCTAGTATAGCCAAAAAACCATTTGAAAGCGACTCTCGAAAAGAATTCCACCCATACGCAGGGGTGTTAGTTTTATTTCGCGGATTTTGTTCGACATCCTTCTATCCCCCATAGGATAATGGAATTTTGGAGATGCAGGGGCAGCCTCTCTGGATTTTGAAATTTTTCGGCACACATTTCCCCTGCCCATGCACTTGAAGGAATAGAAGAACCCTATGATTTTGGTCTGCCATGGACGAAAAAAACTTCCAATTTGAGGCCGACGCTCGCTTGAGCAGCTTTATGGAGCTGTTTTTGCGCGAGCAGCGCCGTCTCTATCAGTTCATGGTGACCCTGTTGGCCAACGATGCGGATGCCGACGATCTGTTCCAAGAAACCTCGATGGCACTCTGGCAAGCCTTCAGCCAATACCAGCCCGGCACCGATTTCTACGCCTGGGCGCGTCAGGTCGCCTACCACCGAATTCTGAATCACTGGCGGCAACGGAACCGCAGCGTTCAGTATCTCGATCCCGACGTGCTGGAACTCGTCGTTTTGGAAGCGGAAGGCGAAGACGACGCCCTCGAGCTGCCTCTGGCCTCGCTTTTGGATTGCGTTAAACGGCTTAGCCGCGACGACCAGCATTTGATCGAGCGATGCTATGCCGACAACGCCAGCGGCCGCCAACTGTCGGAGGAGCTTCAGCGGCCGGTCAATTCCATCTATAAATCGCTGGGCCGGATCCGACGCGCGCTGTTGGAATGCACCGAAAGAGCCCTGGCCGCCGAACGACGCAAGGAGGAAAGCCGTGAACGCTGATTCTTCTTGGCGCGATGCACTCGACCAACTGCTGGACAAACTCTGCACCGACGGCCTGTCGGCCGACGAGCAACAGCAATTGAACGATCTGCTCCGCACCGGCGTCGAACAACGCCGCTACTATCGCCAGTACTTGCGTTTACATGCCGCGATGAAGTGGAACGCGCGAAAACTGCAAGAGGGCGGGGTTTCGTTGCGAGGAGCTATCGAACAGCAACAAGAGACAACCTCTCTACCACAAGCATCCTCCATCTTGGGCACGCCAAGCGTCTCGCTCCGCAATGCCTTTGGCTATTTCTCCGACGGATGGCCGTTGGCTTATTTGCTCGGCACCCTCTCTTTCGCGGCGGCGTTGGGCATCTGCTCTCTGATTACCGTAACGCACCACCGCGACGTAGCCCAATCCATGTCCTCGGCGATTTCCAAACTTGCAAAAGCCGAACCCAATGCGGAGTTTGTCGGAAAAGTGACCGGCATGATTGACGTGCGTTGGGCCGACGTTCAAACCTCCACGGTTCTCGGAGCCAACGTGTTCCGTGGGCGCAAGTTTTCCTTGGCCTCGGGCCTGATGGAAGTCACCTACCAAACCGGCGCAAAAGTGCTTCTCCAAGGGCCTTTCACCTTTCAAATCCAATCCCGCGACAGC
>CAZNMP010000178.1:0-6660 GCA_964573875.1 uncultured Planctomycetaceae bacterium
CGGCATGTTCGGCAGATACTTGAGCATCCAGAGCGGGAACATATCGGCCGAAAAAGCACGGCCCCAACGCTGGAAGTCGAACCGGCCGTCGGTCGTGCAATTGTGGTAGACCAGGGTTAGTTCGTCGAGGTCGCAGGGGATCATGTCGGCCCCCAGCAACACGCCGAATCGCTCGGGGTCGGTCGGCGTTTGGCTCAAGCCGGCTTCGGTGCAGGCAAAGTCGGCTGCCGCGAAGGCCAACTGGATATCACGGCTCATCACCTTCAAGCTTTTCCGCGGGCGAACATATTGTTTCGGATCGAAATCGGCCACTTGACCGCCGAAAGGCACCGGCAAGGTGGGATCATCGAACAGCGGCAATCGCTGAATGCCGCTGCGGCCCTCGCGGAGAGAAGCCCAGAATGCTTCCCGCCCAATGCCGATTGGACTAACAACCCCTACCCCGGTAATGACGATAGTTCGATTCGACGCCATGCTTCGGCCAAACCCCTGGAACAACCGATTGCCAAACACTCTATCCTAACCTAGCCGAGCCTATAACCAAAGGGTGTAGAGGGGGTGAATGGGGATAACCAAGGCAAAAACCGTATCTATGGGGGGTGCAATCTGGTTGATTAGGTAGTCTATCCGGCAGGAGGATCCGCCGATCGGAAAATAAATGGCCCTTTGAGGCACTTTTTGGGATCGTTTCACCCGGCTTGTTCTCGTTTGTCAACGGAACCTGCATCAGCTTGGGGCGGCGGAATTCGACAATTTTTCAACAATCGGACATTCTGAAGTTCTGCCTACTCCAGTACAATTACAATCTTGGCTTGGCAACGATTTGCGGTCGGCGGTCCCTTGACAAGCGTGACCTCTCGTGGAAGATAGCCGGATGGTCGGTTGGGCGCCGGGGCAAGCCGAAGTAAACTTTCGCGGCGGCCCTTGCCCAAGCTTCTCAGATCGGAGAATATCATGGTTCATCGTGAAATCGAGCAGCGCGTGGCAAAAGTCGTGTGCCAAGTGCTGGAGGTGGATCCGGACGCCGTTCGGCCGGAAAGCCACTTTGTTTATGATCTCGGGGCCGAGAGTACGCAGTGGGTCGCATTGGTGACGGCCCTGGAGCATGAGTTCGGCATTGAAATGGATGAGGACGCCGCGTTGAATCTGCAAACCGTCGGCATGGTCTCCGATTTCATCGCCGATAAACTTTCTTAACAGATTCCAAAAACAAAACCCTTTCAGGAGAGATATTCACGTGGAAATCATCGTCAAAGACACCGTCGAGGAAATGAGCAAGTGCGCGGCCCGCGTGGTCGCGCGCGCGTTGAACGCCAAGCCGAACGCCGTGTTGGGCCTGGCCACGGGCGCCACGCCGCTGGGGCTGTATAAAGAACTCGTTCGGATGCACAAGGACGAAGGGCTCGATTTCTCGCAAGTGACGACCTTCAACCTGGATGAGTATGTGGGGCTGACGCAAAATCATCCGCAAAGCTACCACTACTTCATGCACGAAAACTTTTTCAAGCATATCAATATCCCCAAGCAGAACATCTATATTCCGTCGGGCACCACCGACAATTACGAGGCGTTTTGCTCGTGGTATGAACAGCGGATCCGCGATTGCGGCGGCATCGACTTGCAACTGCTGGGCATCGGTTCCGACGGCCATATCGCCTTCAACGAGCCTTCGAGTTCGCTGGGTTCGCGCACGCGCATTAAAACGCTGGCGCAGCAGACCATCGAGGATAACGCCCGATTTTTCGACACGCTCGACCAAGTGCCGATTTACGCGATTACGATGGGCGTGGGCACGATCCTCGAAGCGCGCAAGATCATCCTCTTGGCCAGCGGCAAGAACAAGGCGGGGGCCGTGGCCGCGGCGGTCGAGGGACCGGTCACCAGCATGATTACCGCCAGTGCGCTGCAATTGCATCGCGACACGATTTGCGTCATCGATCACGAGGCTGCCAGCTCGCTGAAAATGCTGGACTACTACGAGTGGATTCAAGCGAAAATGGTCGATGCGCCATAGTTGAAAGGAAATGCCCTGATGCGACTCGTGCTTTTCGATTGCGCGACGCCGCTTAGACCCAACTTCTACCCGTTGGTTTTGAGCCGGCCGGTTTTCGAGCTGCGATGCGGCATGACTTCGTTGGGTGACAAGCTGATCGCCAAGCTTAACGCAAGCGATACGGCTTGTTTCGTGCCGTCGTATATGGCTGAGTCTTATCGAATGAAAACCAGCCGGCCGGTTAACGATCCGGCCGTGCTGCGGGGCGACGATCTCTTGCTTGTCAACGGTCGCGTGAAGGCGGCGGATTTCGACGTTGCGCCGGTCGGCCCCAGCGAAATGGCCGTGGATTCCGACGGCGAGGTTCTCTACGCGCGCATTGCTCGCCAGGATCTCGCCCGACTGAAGACCGATTCGATCGAGACGCTGCTGGCCTCGGCCAAGGCGTCGTTGCCCGCGGCCAAGCGCGTTCCTGCAACTTGGAACTACTCGTGGGATCTGATTTTGGCCAATCCCTCGCAGATTGCCAAGGATTTCACGGCCGCCGGCCGTAGCGGGATCGAAGGCAAGGTGGAGGAACCTTTTGCGATTCGCGGCAGTAAGAAAGATGTGTATATCGCACCCGGCGCTCTTGTGCATCCGATGGCGGTGATCGATGCCGAGCATGGCCCCGTGTATTTGGACGAAGGGGTCATCGTGCACCCATTCACACGGATCGAAGGCCCTTGCTACGTCGGAAAAGATTCCATCCTTTTCGGGGCGAAATGCCGCGAGGGCAATTCGATCGGTCCGATGTGCCGTGTCGGCGGCGAAGTCGAGGAATCGATCATCCAAGGCTACTCGAACAAGTACCACGACGGTTTCCTGGGCCATGCCTATGTGGGCGAGTGGGTCAATCTTGGTGCGATGACGACCAACAGCGATCTGAAGAACGACTACTCGAATGTTACCGTGGTTCTGGACGGCAAAATGCCGATCAGCACCGGCTCGGCCAAAATCGGATCCTTGATCGGCGATCATGCGAAAACGTCGATTGGCACGCTTTTGAACACCGGGGCATACCTCGGCGCGATGACGCTTGTGGCCACGATCGGCCGGTTATTGCCGAAATTCATGCCGTCGTTCGCATGGTATATCGAAGGCGCGGTCACGCGGGGATTCGGCAAGCAGCGCGGTTATGAAACGGCCAAACTCGCCATGGCCCGTCGCCAATGCACGTGGACGCCGGCCGACGAGGCTCTCTGGGATGCCGTTTATGAAATGACCGCGCCCGCACGCGAGGAGGCCATCCGCAAAGGCCGGAAACAACTCGGCGGTGGGTGATAATGGCTATCGCGAAGGATACGGCCCAAAGATTTTCGTGACGTGATGGCTTTCGGAGCGGTCGTCGACAATGACGACGCGAAAACTATCACCGCCGGGGGCGACGCGCAAAACGATGTGGCCGGCATCGCTAGCCAGCTTATCGATGATCTTGATGGCTTTTCGATTATCCGGATGCACGTCGGTGGCGAAGATGTCGCGCGGACCAGGATAGAGTTGCGTTGATAACAGCCGGTCCCACACGCCCGCTGTGGGATGATGCGCATCCCATACTGAGATCGTCCAGACGCGCGGACGCAGCGTGGAGACAAAGAATTCGTTTTGCGTGTCGATGTAGCCGTGGTGGTCCAAAATCGCGGCATCGACCGGCCCAACGGCCTTGGCCACCGGCGTTTCGATATCGTGCCATGCAGGTTCGTTCTTGGCGAGAACGCCACGGAGGTCGCCGCCGTTGAAGTAGTCGAACTTGCCGTAACTTAAGCGGAACGCAAGGCTGCACACGTTTTCGTCCGGCCATTGACCGCGAGGAACCGTGTTCAACGGCGGGAAAAGGTTACATGTGGCCGCGCCCGTTCCGGTCCAAACCTCTCCATTCGCCGCCACGTTGCGGAATTCGAAATTGGGATACTTCTTCGCATCGCGACACAAAACAACCTGGTCGTTGCGGCCGGGGGCAAAGCGTTCGACCTTCAAGCAGTTATGCTCGGTTTGCCATTTGACGAAGGCGCGATAATTTTTCGTGCCGGCGTCTTCAAGACTGGCCGGGTAGCAGTAATCGGGCCAGCCGCGGTCGAGCAATTTCCCAATCTTGAAACTCTCGCCGACCAGGGTGAGCCCGGTGAGCTTGTAGGCTCCCGTGCTAGACAGCGGCGACTTCAGCGACGGCTCGCCCATGTGATCGTCGTGGAAGTGCGTCAACAGTGCGTAGTCGAGCGCCGGATGCGGGTCGTGCGCCAAGGCGTGATGGATGTAGCGAACAATCCACTCGCCGGCTGGACGTGTGCCATCCGGTCGGTCGGGCGTGTGCGGCGGTGTTTTATACGGCAGTTCCCCGGCATCGACCAACATCGTGGTGCCGTCGGGAAAGATGTAGAGCCCCGCGTTGCCTCGCCCCGTGCTGATCTGGTGGATGTCGAGCATTCCCGGCTGCCAGGGCACGATTGGTTGTCCCACCGTATCGTCACTGCACGCGGTGGAGACGATCGAAACGAAGATTAGAACAAACAGGCATGTTGACTTAAGTGGCGTAGGCATTATTTCCGTTCCATAATTTGTCGGGCGATTTCACTTCGGACGGCATTGATCGTCTTGGGATCGCGGCTGTAGTCCCACCAGTTCGGCGCAATTTGATCGACGACTTTTTTGACGGCATTCAGTCCGGCGCGCTTTTCCAACAATGCAAAATACTCGTAGTCTTCCATGCCGTCTCGGATATTTTTGAGCCTCATGCAGGACACCGGTCCGTTGATGCCGCACGGCGTTCCTGGATAAAGCAGGAAACCGCCGCCGTTATAGTGGCCAGGATGGGCGAAGGCCGGATTGAACCACGGATCGATCACGGTCGTTACGCTGCTCCAATAGAGAAACCCGGTGATTCCGTATTGGCGGTTGATCCAAGTGGGGACGCGATAGACCAACAGCGGACTGTCGATATGCCAATGGGGAGGATTCTTGTCCTTGAGTTGTTGGTATTGCGGATGATAGGAGGGCGCCGTTTGCACCAGCGCCGTATATGACCAAACTTCATCGCCCTTGGCGATTTTCGCTTGGGTCGAGTCGCGATCGACAAAGCCCAAGAGAGGGCACCAGATATCAACGGCCGGATCGATGTCGGGCCAAGAGGGATCTTGCGTGTATGTCTGTTCGACAACGAGGAGTTTCAGCCCCGGCACGGCCTCGTGGATCATTTGACCGAGCACCAAAACTTGTTCGTAGTTTTCACGTGTGTTCGGCTCGTCCAACAGGTACACATACGCCCGTTTCTCCCAGCCGTTTTGCTTCAGATAGTCGTAATACTGCCGATAATAACGTTGGGCTTTTTCACGCTGATCGGGCGCAATCTCCTTATATTTGGGATCCAACGTCGATCCGGGAAGCTGAGCAAAGGGGGCGTTGGGAATTTGAAAATCCGTTACGTGAAGGTCGGCGATGAACTTCTGCAATGCCTTATGCCGTTCGGGCACAATGACCAGCGAACCGTCGGGCTTTACGTCCGGCAAGAGATGGTGAAGAATCGGCGGGTTGAGTCGGTGCTCGGCCATCGCCTGGCAGTAACGTGCCTCAATCGCGCGGTACTGCTCTGAACCCGGTTGGACGTTGAAGGAACGGGCAACGTTTTCAAAACCGCCGAAGTGGTTTCGATGGGTCGGGCCATCGGGCAGCGTGAAGTCCCAAACAGTCAGCGTTACGGGAATCTCCACGGGGGGCGCACCTTGAGCAGTGACGCGGAATGTTGCGCGATAGTCGCCGGCAGGAACCTCTTTGGGCACATGCACATCGATCCAGAGCGGTTGATTTTGTCCTTCGAACACTTCAAAGGGGACGGCGAACATGCCGTGGCCACGGATGGTCATGGGTTCGCCCCATCGTTCCTGATGCTGGTTGAGCGGTTCGATGGGCTTGCCGGTCGTGGGATCGAGGAACGGCACCAGCGGGTCGGGGTAAAGGCCGGGCGGCAATTCGGCGCGAGGAGTGGACATCCGAACTCGCACGTATTCTTCACGATAGAGTCGCACATGTTCTTTGCCGATTTTTGCACCCTGGGGACCAATGAGGTCGGAAATCGTGGCATCGACAATCCGAACATTTCCTTTTACCGCCGCAACAACCACTTGAAATGATTCCACTTCATTCCTCGCGGCAGAGATAGCG
Organism: uncultured Planctomycetaceae bacterium; assembly: GCA_964573875.1. Classification (GTDB taxonomy): domain Bacteria; phylum Planctomycetota; class Planctomycetia; order Pirellulales; family Thermoguttaceae; genus CAYWGR01. The sequence goes on from CAZNMP010000178.1 coordinate 6,188, forward strand.
GCCGCGGGACTGCCGAAAGGCGATTGGTGTTGGCTGATCCGCTCCATGGGGCCGAGGACCGTAAGCCGGACAGGATTTTCGTCGGCCTCGACGACTTGGAGAAAGAGAAGAACAGATGCCAACGCCGAAATGATCCGAGCAAGGCGTCTCATGGGAAGGCCTCGAAGCTTGGAGGGGGGGATTGGTGGGAACCGCGGAATTTGCACCGTGGAGCGGTCGCAACTATTGCATCAGTTTAGGCGTTTTTGGGCCATAAGTCAATAAATTGACTCGCCGTGAGCAATTCCCCTCTGGTCGCTGCTTCTTATCCTGGTTATCCTTACGTTATGTCCCATGCTGAACTAACCCAACTCGAATTGCTGGCCGAGGTGGATCATTGGATCGACCGGCTTCGTCGTTGGGCGGACAGTGCGCCGGCGTGGGAGCCGGCCGAAAAATGCCAGGCGTTGGTGCGACGTTTGGCCGAGCGGGCG
>CAZNMP010000179.1:0-6634 GCA_964573875.1 uncultured Planctomycetaceae bacterium
CGGTATTCGGATAAATCGTTTAGTACGAGAACTTTGACCGGCAGTGGCCGATCATCGACGATGCGGTTGACTTGTACCTGGACCAGCTCTGTATTGGCGGCCGCGGCGTGAACCGTTACGCGGCTGCCCTGCGGGATCTGCATGGCCCCGCTGACCGAAAGCAGGAGAGGTTTGCGCCCGATGTAATCCGGCAACGCGCATTCAAGCGTCATCGGCGGGATCGCGGGGCTATCGACCACTTGAATCCAACGATCGGCCACGCGGTCGTCACCCCCGACAACATCGAAATGGACGTCGGCCAAGATGCTTCGGAACGTGTAGGCGTATTCTTGGTATTGGTCCTCGGCGCTGCGTGCGATGCCGCGACGATCCATCGTGGCCCGGCCCCGTCCGCCGCCTTCGGTGCGATAACGCACTTCAACCGACTGCGGCACCTGTGGCATCGATGCATCGGCCCGGGCGATCACTTCCAAGTCGGAACCCCGGGCGACTTTTTGAACGCCGCCTTGGAACCCATCGACCAATAGGCGTGTATTTCGCGGCCAAAGCTCTTCCGACAGCGCCAATACGCGGCGCGACCATACCTCGACGCTCTCGGGAAATAAAGCGGCGAACATTGCGATGCTAAAAGCCAGCGTTGCCGCCGCGATGCATTTGGTTCGAAGCGGCAGCGGGTTGAAAGCTTGTTTGAGATCGATGCCGGCGATCCGATGTTCGGCTTTCTCGCGAGTCTCGGCCAGCATCCGTGGGTCGATTTCTAGTTCTCCCGCCGGGCATTCCGAAAGCAGCACGGCCGTCAGCAGGCTATCGTCGAGTTGGGGGAAACGGCGCTCCAACACCGTGGCGGCGTTGCCGTCGGTGATGCGCACAAAGATGCGACGGCCGATCAGTTGGAAGACGACGGCCGCCAGACCGGCGAGAATCCCGAGCAACATCATGCCGCGCACCATGGTGGGCGGCTCAAAGAACCAATCGACGGCCAAGGTAGTCCAAAACGCAACGCCCAACCACGCGATCGACGCACCGATGCCTTCCAGCCAAATATAGCGGCGAATCCGACGGCGCAGCGCGTCCAGCACCGTCGAAACGGCGGGAGCAAGCGTCGGTCGGTCCTTTCGCTCAAGGTCGGTCATGGGTGAATGCGTGAAACTAAATGTTCAATGTTCAATGGTTAATGTTCAAGGTTTTAAGGTCATGCCAATTTCATGAGTCGTCGAATGAGCCACTCCAAGCAGAGCAAGCTGCACAAGGCGATCATCATCCAACGCATCCAAGTTTCTTCCCACTGGGGGTTGGGAGCGGCCGTGAGGATCGTCGTGGCGGTTCGGTCTTTCAGTTGTTGCGACAGCGAATTGGGGCCGTCACTCATCAAGGCGTTTTGCAGTCCTACGTAATATCTTCCTCCGGTATTTTTCGCAATCGAACTCAGCAGGGCGTCGTTACGGCGCGGATTTTCGCGTTCGAGGTCCGGCACTTTCACTTGGATCCGGCGGCTGAGCCGCTCGTTGCTGCTTTCAGGCACCGGAAGCTCAAGGCGATAGGTGCCCTCTTGCAGTGCGGGAAACTGGCCTGAGTAGGAGCCGGCACGCGATTTATCCGCTCGAAGTGCGACCGTCGTGGTGCCGCCGTCGGGCTGAATGACTTGCAAGTTGACGCTCGGCAAATCGAGCGGATCGAGCCGGGCATTGGTTAGTTGGGCTCGCACTTCGACCGTGTTGCCGAGAAGATAGCGATCTTGGCCGACCAGCAGTACGCCGCGGCTCGAACCGCGCAGCAGGCGCCCCTGGGAAACGTGGCGGATCAGCTTGGTATAGAATTGTTCGAAATAGGATTCGTCGAGCGTGCGAAGCCGCCACATTTCGCCGCTGCCCATGTAAAACACGCTGCCCGATCCGTAGAATTGGCCGGCGAAGTAAACCGGTTGGCGACCGCTTTGGGCGGTGCGAGGATCAGAGAAACGTGCATAAACCGTTGCGCCCGGCTTGGCGCCGCGAACGGGGCAAAAGCCGTAAACGCCCGGGAAACCAGCCCAAGCCTGGCGACCGGCGGCCGCTGTGTCGCAAGGACAAAGGAAGTCGGCCTCGGACCCTTCTCGCGTGAATTCCAGCGGCCAAGGATCTTTGCCGGCGTAGGTGTTGTTTTCCAAGGCTGCCAGACGGTTGGGAAATTCGACGGGATACAAATTCCGAATGGGGGCCATCGCGGCGTCGTCGGTCCATCCGCCGATGCCTCGGCCCGCATAGGCCGAACCGGCCACTACGATCAGACCGCCCCCTTGCTCGCCAACCCATTTTTCCAATAGCCCGATTTGCGTTGCGTTCAAGGCTTGCCAATTCGGATCGAAGCCCACGACGCAATCGTAATCGTACATTTCTTCGCGCGTGGCGGGGAAGGCATCGAGGATTTTTTTGGCCTCTTGCGAAATCCCGGGCTTGGCCGATTGCAACAACACATCGACCGCGGTGGCGCGATCGCGGTATAGCTGACTTCGCAGGAACTGATATTCACGCGTCGGTCCGCCGGCCAGCAGCAGAACATGGTTTTTGCGGTTGACGATTTCGATGTCGGCCTCGCGCAGGTTGTCGGCCATGTTGCGGTCGCCGGGCAGAGACTGAATGCGGAAGCAAAGGGTACGGCGTCCGGCCTCGTCGGGGGTTAGCTCGAACTTGACCGGCAAAACTTCACCGTCGCCGCCCAGCGTGATTTGCCGGGTCTCGACAACGTCGCCGGTTCCCTGATGCACGCCTTTGTTGCCGTTTTCGGCAGATCGGGCCAGCAGTTGCACCGTCACGACTTTGCCGGCCATGCCTTGGGCTTGAATGTAGCCGGTTACCGAGTAACGGTCGCCGGGATAAGCTCGGGCGGGCACGGCGAAATCGCATACCGCTGCGTTTGCAGGCTGCTTATCCGAACCGAGTCCGACTGTGAAAACGGGGATTTTCGCTTCGGCAGCCAGTTCAACGGCCGTATCGGGCGCAGCGCCGGCATTTTGACCGCCGTCGCTTAGTACGATAATGCCCGAGACAGGCGAACTGCGCTCCAGTTGCACTAATTGCCGCAGGGCTTGCCCGAGTCGGGTTTCGGAACCGGTGGGCGCGAGGAGCTTGGACCAATCGGGTGCTTTGGTTCCTTCGCTCTTGATGTTGGATTGCGTGGCTGCGGATGGGGTTTTGCCGCTCTCATCGCCTGAACCTTCTTCGCTTCCCGGCGGTGGAACGATTTGCTTGCCCAGCGTTATGGCACGGTCCTGTTTCAGATCCTCGCTGAAGGGGATGACGACGACATCATGAACTTTCCGAAGGCGGGCCAAAAAGTCGGTCTCGGCCAATGCGGAAGCGATTTGCCGGGAGCGGCTTATCGCAGCGGGCGACGAAGCGGATTCACCGTCAGTCAAGCCCATGCTCAGACTCGTATCAACCAGCAACAAGGCCCGTGAATTTTTGACCACCTCACGTTCGGATCGCCAATGGGGTTGCAGGAAGAGGATCAGCAGGCCGAAAAAGACGGCCGTGCGCAGGGCTGTCAGCAACCATCCCAACAACGGATGCAGTTCGACCGCATCGCGGCAGTAGAGATAGCGAACGAACAACAGAATCGCGAGGCAGCCGATGACCGGCAGAATCCAATCGGCGTTCGATTGAATGCGTCCCCATTCAAACGTCGTGCGGAAATTGTCGTCGGCCAATAGTATCGATGTGAAGTTTGTCATGCGGCGCCTCCTGGTGTTGGATTGCGCCGTGCCGAGGGATGGTAGCCGGCAGACAAGGCAAGAGCCTGCTCGCCGAGCAGAAGCAGAATCAGACTGTATAGCAGAGCTTCGGAAAGGTTATAGCCGGAAATCTCGCTCGTACTCGATTGGAAGGCCGAGGCCTGCTCGTATTTGTATCGGACGCCTTCGAGACGCGATGCCAGTTGTTCGGCGTTCAGGGCCGTCAAATCACCTTCGGCCGGATCGACGTTGACGGCATAGCGGCGGGTTTCGATCGCGCCGTCGTTGCGAGTAAGCCGAACTTCGTAGAAGCCGCTTTGATCAGTGTCGGCAAGCGAGGCGATCATGAGACCGTCGGCCGTAGGCACGGCGTTGGCCGCATTCGTCGATGTCTCGCCTTCGGCCGGCGAAGTGAAACGCACTTGCGGTTGATAGGTAGCCGGGTCCAACGTAATGTCGAGCGGCGAGCCCACCAGCCGTGTTTGCTCGGTCGTGGGACGCTCCGACAAATAAGCCTGCAAATCTTGAAGGACGACGACGAAGCTTGGGTTTCGTGCCCAATTATTCCAAGTGGGGGCGGCCGTCGTCAAAAACGCCGCTACACGGCCCTTGCCGAAACGGCGCTCGACCATCAATGGCGCGCCGTTGCGCAGATGTGCCGCCACGCGGACGGTCGAGTCGGCCGGCGGTCGCCATCCTTCCGGCACCGCGAAATACCGCTCGATGGTGACCGTTTGCAGGAATGTGTTCCTCTTCGTCGTAAAAATCCGGAAGATAAAATGATCGCCCACCTGCACGTCGGGCGCGGGTTCGAGACGATCGACCACTAACTCAGCTTGCCGAGCCAAGGGCACAGGGAAAAGCCCCTTGCCATCGCGGTACAAAACATCGTTGAAGTATTTCGCCTGCGAACGCTCGCCGAGGAAAAACGTAAGACCGCCGCCGGCGGCGACGTATTTCTCCAAGGCTTCGACGGCCGACGAGTCGAGCCGATCGACGTTCAATAAATTGATGACGGCGAAACCTCCGAGTGGTTTTTGGCTCAGGAAACGCGGCGTTTCGATTTGCGGCCTAAGGCCCGTTTTCACCGGCGAGCCGGGCGCGAGCGCCCAGCTTAGGTAGCGTCCGTCGAGAGCGTCTGGATCGCCATCGACAAGAAGCACCGGCACATCGGAGGGCAATTCGAGCGAATAATAGCGGAAATTGTCGGCCGCCACGGCGTCGCTTTCGAGCCGTGCGGTGATTTCATGATGACCCGGTTGTGGAAAATTGACGAGAAAACGTTCCTTGACGACTTTACCCGGCGGAATTTCGGCCATCGTGATCGACGGCCGGCCATGTCCGTCTTCGCTGAGGACGACCGTTACGTCACGAGCCGGGGCGTCGCCGAAATTCTGCACGGCTGCTTCCATGAACCAGGGAACGCCCGCCGCACGGATGCCCTCGGTGGGAGCAAGCGAAACAATGGCGAGATTGGGCCTTATGCGATCGACGCAGTTGACCAAGCGGATATCCGCGCTGGCTTCATCAAGTCGGAGCAGTTCCGCTCGCAGATCCGTGGGGTGTTCCCATTGGCGCGTGCGAAAATCGGAAATCACATAGACGATGCGGCGCTCGCCGTCGTTTTCGCCAAGCAATTGGGCGACGGCCTGGATCGCCGGCTTGGGTTCAGCCGAGGTTTGGGTTACTTTGATCTTGCCCAACAGTTCGCTCAACTGGTCGGCGAATTGTGCATTCACGGGCTGTTTGGTGAAGTCGGTCGCGGCCGATCGTTGGGCACGACCGAGCTGGGAAAAACGCAAAAGCGTAAACGTTTGCGGATTCACTTCGCGAACGGCATCGGTTGCGATGCGTTCGACCACGCGTTTCGCCTCGGCAAAGGCGCTGGTGTCTTCCCAGCGATCCGACATGGAAAAACTATCGTCGAGCAGAACGATATGGTGAGTACGTATGCCGCCTAGCAGATTTCCCCAGCGATTTTGCAGAACCGGCTGCGCCACCAGTAAAACGACGGCCGCAACGGCGATCATCCGAAGCAGCAGCAGTAGAAACTGCTTGAGCAGCACCCAGGTGCGGTTTTTCTTCTGGCTGACCAGCAAGAACTCCATCGCCGCCCATTCCACCCGCTTGTGTCGCATCATGTTGATCAGATGGATCAACACCGGCAGCGCCACCACGCCGAGGCTCGGCAGGCCTAATGTCCAGAACAGGGCTGGATGGAGGAAGGAGGGCATGAATGATAGGGATTAGGGATTAGGGGCTAGGGATTAGGAGTTGGTGGCTGGATATTGGAAAACTGAGACCGTGAGGACTATGATTTTTGCCTAACATATTCGATTTATTCTTTATTCTTTTCATCTTTATCTGGCTCTCTAATCCCTAATCCCTAGCCCCTAATCCCTATTCTTATGGTGCATTCCTAATCGGTTGCTTAAATAGGCGGCCAGGGCGGCATCCAACGGTTGGCTGGTGCGGAGCAGCGCATAGTCAACGCCGTGATTCGTGCAGCCGCGGCGGATTTCTTCCAAATAAACGCTCAGCGAGGCCATGTATCCTTCGCGCAAGGCGCGGGGATTGCATCGCAATTGGTCGGACAATTCAAGGCCTTCAAACCGCGTGGGCCCGTTGAACGGAAAATCAAGCTCATCATCATCCAAAACATGAAAAACCATGACATCGTGTCCGCGGCTTCGCAACAACCGCAGGCCGCGAAACAACGCGGGACGATCGACCAATAAATCCGATACCAAAACCATCAGCCCGCGTCGCGGATTGCTTTCGGTCACATTGCGGAGGATCTGGTAGATGTCGGTCTTCTGCTTGGGGTCGCTTAATTCCAAGGCTTGGATGATCGAGTCGAGATGGTTTCGCTTGGTGCGTTGCGGCACCGTCATGCGGATCGATTCGTCGAAAGCCACGCAGCCG